>DAINRW010000008.1:0-21075 GCA_036741615.1 Nitrososphaera sp. | reverse complement strand
GTCAGTGACTCTGCGCTTGGACTGCTATTCACAGGAGCACTGCCATTAGTGCCAGTCATAGTAGCATTAGTTGCATTACCTGCTCCAGTCATAGTAGCATTAGTTGCATTACCTGCTCCAGTCATATTCTGCTGCTCTTGCTGTGCTAATACTGGCTGTTGCTGATAGCTGCTAATAAGGGATAGTCCTGACAGCAATATTGCTGCGGTAACTATGGCCCCCGCTGCTGGAATAGCAGCCTTCGCTTTGATTCTATCTTTCTTGACGTTATCGCTTTTGTGGTTATTATTATTTCCACCTAATAGATCCATGAATGACCGTGTGGGCGCTATGACACTTAATAATTGTCATGTAAAAATGCTCAAAATAGACCCTACAAGAAAGAAACTGGTTTAGAATGAATTGGATCGTTTCATCCGAGGTCAGACGACGCTATAAAATGCATGAGATATTAGGTGGGTTTAAACCTGACATTTCTCCTGGCAATGATCTGCTCATTTTCTGCCTCATAGCGGAGAAATTCCGTAAAGACCAGCAGTAATAGTCCGCTGCCAAGTCATGATGGAATGCTCTCTAGTACTTTGTCTCTCGTCCCTTCTGTTACTATTGCTACTTTTCTTCACTTTCATGTGGGTAATCTTGTAGTGGATCTCCTGTTTACGGCTCACACCTCTCTTTTATAAGTCACATACAAAACCGGCCCATCCCTTGTGGACTCGTCGATCTTAAAGGAAGGAAATTTATTGCTATCACTTAATGCAATTACTTCATAAATTAAAGGCCAGACGATTTTGTTGTTTTGCTCAACGTCTTCTGGCTTATTCCAATCATCTATCTGGTAGAGGCTGCGAATCTTTTCGTTGCCTTGAGATGCAGCCTTGAGTACATCAACTATTGGAACAAAGCTCTCGCCAAAGGAAGTTAGGTTAATCGCAGCATTTTCAAGTGCAGCCCAAATCTCGTCTCGGTCTGCAGGCGTTATTATTTTGCCGGCCATTGATTCTACTCCTCGAGTAAAGTCCTCCGTGCTTATGTTGAAGCCTGATGACTTGGCACACTCTTTGCATTTAGCTCTCCATGTCTTCACTCGACCACGTTGACTATACACCTCTGTAGGATATGACATCTCTGCCTTAGTAGAATAAGTCGTGTTACAGTAGCCGCATGTAAGACTCGTGAGGGCTTCATCAAACCTTTCTTGGTCTTTTATGTCCACTATGACCATTACTACTTCTTGTTCTCCATGTACTCCTGTTTCTTTGTTGCTGCTCTTTTCCCTCACATTGATAACGAATCTCTTGGATAAAAGGTGTTCTCAATCACTACCTCATGGCTGTCATGTCGCCATCTGCGCCCTTCCTAACTTTGGGGAAGTGTTTTTGAGGGGGAAATTAATCCACAATCTTTAGCTTATTCCTAAGTGAGCTTTCTTTTAGGTTACATCATGAGGATCTCATCAATGATTGGCATGTGATATGAGAGGCTTAGTTCGTGTAACTGCTATTATTACCATTTTTTAGTTTTAACGTCCTGACAACAGGTACACATAACCTGAACTAGAAGAATTATATCCACGGTTTCCGTCCATTCTTCTTCTTCTTCGTCTTCACTGGACGAAAGAATATCAGATATAATGAAGAGACCATATTGATTTCTACACAGATCTATTATGCAATTAACAGCACTACTAACATGCCAACCACTATTACTAGCTCTCTCGATAAAATAACCTGGACAAATAATGACTTACAGCCACATACTGTCATGTCAGGTGAAAATGCAGAGGCCGATGGCAGGTTTGACTCTGGAATATTGGCTCCCACTAGAACGTTTGAGCATACTTTTACACAACCTGGTCAGCATCCCTATTGAGGCAATTACATCCATATATGGTTGGAATAGTCCGAGCAATCGGCTGATTCTTACGCGTATCGTAAAGGCCGCAACTAAATTATATTTATGACAAGCATTACGCTATCAGTAGTATCAAAAAGCTCTGAGTGCGTGGGATTTATGCTTAATATTTCCATTCTTCTTTGCTTATTTCATTCCACCAGGAACGGTATGGCTTTGCATCTTTACCGATCTCTTCTTTTATTCGAATCTCGATTGGATAAAAAATGTTCTCCATAGCATCAACTCCTCCATCTGAGTACAACTCTTTGCCAATTTCCTGTACTCTTTGCTTCTTGGATTCAAGATCGGAAGCTCCAGGATTTTGTATGCAATAGGTTATTAGGTCATAGAGTTCTTCTTCTAGGTACGCATTCACTTGTTCTGATCTTCCCCTTTTGGTTAATCTACCCTCTTGATTATATGATATCCAAATTCAGTCTTGATCGGCTCTTGCGTCATTTCGCCTTTCTGAAGCTTAAATGCTGCCTCTTCAAATGGTTTTACCATCATCCCTCTTCCAAAGAATCCCAAATCGCCACCGCGTTTGCCACTTCCCTTGTCAATAGATAATTCTTTTGCGAGATTCGCAAAAGACTCTCCCTTACTTAATCTTTCTATTATTGACATCGCCTCACTTTGTTTTTTAACCAGTATGTGAGAACACTTAATTCGGTCTGTCATAGGTACTATCTTTCACCTGCATTATCAACATAAATTACTATGGATAAAGATTGCTATACATATTTTGTCTCTGGTTGTATGAAGACTCACTATTTGTAAGACTGAATTTGGATCTAAACTGCAGCTCATAGTGATATACTTAAAAGGAAAAGTAATTGCTGATAAAAAATATCATTTCATCATCTTGCAAGTTTAATTATACATTACCGGATGACAATGACATGACACAGGTTTTACAGCATAGGAGACTACCTCATTCATAGCAAGAACCGCTATCCTAGTAGACCCTCTTTAGTTTTTAATTGTAGAAAGGAGTATTATAATAATAATGCCTTTGCTGTAAATCATATTATGCTGAATATACTGTATGAAACAGTCTTGTTTTGGTTCCCAAGTCGAAGCAGTGGTACACCTTGACCCAAGATGTAAACAACGAGACTCTCTTAAGTTCCGTTGGATGACAACCATTCAGGCACGACGTCGAGCCGGATTTGAGATCTGTACAACCATAATACCCGTTGCTACCCAGGCACAACAGGACGAAAAATACCGAAGTGGTCCGGTTCAAGTAGTTCAATGGAGGTAGTTATATTATGGCCACATACTCATTAACTTCATCCTCACGAGAGACAATATCTGAGATATTGAAGAATGATTCAATGACATTTGCAGAGAAAGCAATAAGCATAAAAAGCAAACAACCACAATCTCAGGATGCCAATCGTAGTAGCGATTATTCTTCTAAATTGTCTATGGCTGGGGACATCGCTGTTGTTGATGTCGATCTCGCTATGGCTCAAGATAGCACTGGGCCACTTGCTATACGTTCTCTCAACGAAATGAGGATTGACAAACTGTACGATCCATCAAAAGTGCTCCTTGTTATCGACCACACTTTTCCCGCCGCAGATGAAAAAGTTGCCAATCTTCACGCTATGATGAGGAGCTTTGCTTCAAAACATGGTTGTATGTTAGTCGAAGGGTCCATATCTCATCAGCATATTCTCGAAAACCTTGCGTACCCTGGTATGATGATACTTGGTGGAGATTCTCACACATGTCAGGCAGGGTGTTTAGGCGCGTTTGCTACTGGAATTGGAAGTACTGAAATTGCATCAATATGGGCCAGTGGCCAAATATGGTTGAAGGTCCCTGAAACAGTAAAAGTCCATCTGTCAGGAAGTTTCAAGAAGGGTGTCTTCGCACGTGATTTGATACTAGACTTTATAGGAAAATTGGGCGAAGATGGGGCAAACTATAGGGCATTGGAATGGAAATTTTCTGAGGATGTTGTCAGAAAAGATCTAACAATGGACTCTAGGGCTTGTATAGCCAATGCTTCCATGGAATGCGGTGCTAAACTCTCCGTGTTTCCATTTGATAAATTGACTGAGAAATACATAAACGATAATCCAAGAAGAATCAAAGAGGATTCAGCAATAGAAATTCATCCAGGCTCCTCAGCTACATATGTTGATGAAATTAACATAGATTGTACTGGCATAGAGTCAATGGTATCGGGTCCTGATCATCCAGATGTTGTCAAACCCACTCGTGAAATGACCGGCATCGAAATAAACCAAGCATTCATTGGCTCCGCAACAAACGGAAGGATTGAAGACTTGGAAATAGCGGCTCGGATACTCAAAGGTAAAAAAATTCACAGGAATACAAGATGCATAGTTACGCCTGCTTCAGTCAGAGTATATGAAGAAGCAATTCGACGAGGGTATGTGGAGATATATTTGGAATCAGGAGCAGTATTTACAAACGCAACATGCGGAGCCTGTGTTGGAACGCACCTTGGAGCGCTTGGAGAGGATGAAATATGTATATCTTCCTCTTCAAGGAATTTTGTCGGCAGGATGGGCGCCCTTTCATCAAAAGTGTATCTTTCATCCCCTGCAACTGCTGCTGCTTCTGCAATAGAAGGCAAGATTGCAAGCCCGGAGGGGTATTTGTAATTTGGCCTCAGAGGATAATCTAAAGTACAATACCTCAACGACGACGACAACAACACCCCCGTCATCTTCCGAATTAACGCCGTCTCCTCCAAAGTCTACAACATCGCCGTATGCTACTGAGGCTATTTTACAGGGAAAAGCGTGGGTGTTTGGAGATGACATTAACACTGATATTATTATGCCCTTTAGATTCAAGAGCAGAACAAATGACCCAAATGAAATGGCAAAATACGCTATGTATGGAATAGACCCAGATTTTCCTAAAAAAATAGGTAAAGGCGACATTCTAGTAGCTGGCAGGAACTTTGGTGGAGGATCAAGTAGAGAACAAGCGCCGGTTGCTTTGAAATATGCCGGAATATCTGCAATTGTGGCAGAAAGCTTTGCAAGAATTTTTTACCGCAATGCGTTCAGTATAGGACTACCTGCTCTTGAGGTACAGGGAATAAAACACCAGACGGTACAGGGTGACGTACTCGTTATTAACTTAGGACAGTTTACTGTAACAAACACCAGATTGGGAGATATTTCCCAAGCTAAGTCTGTTCCGGATTTCATGAAGAAAATGCTACTTGATGGAGGGTTAGTAGAGTATTTCAAGAAAAACCAGAAATTTCCTTGGACTTGATTTCCCTTGTGTGCAATGATCATGACGTCTTGAAACAGTCATCTAAACAGTTTCAAAAAGGATCCTGCAGCTGCTCTGCTTCAGATATCGAGTGTATCCGCTAAAAATACCCCATGAAGGAGATATGTGCATATGACTCCCAAACAGCAATTCGAAATGGCATCAATATCAGACTTTTCGGGATTCATAGGAATCTCTCAATACCGGAAAAAGACAATGTCCAACGTACCCTTTTTTCTATTTTCGGCCTTTATGGATACGTTCTGATAGTATCAAGGCTTATTGCCTCTACTACTTTTACATATGATAATGTGCTATCATTTCTCGTATGTCGACAACAGCATCTGGGGACAGTACGCTTTACAAATGTGAGATCTGTAACAAGATGTTTAACTCGCAGCAAGAAATAGAACAACATAACAAACAAACACACATTGAAACCACTGGGCAGAAAGAATAGCAGAACGTATGTGCCTGTGTCTACAGAATAATGGAGATGACTTTTTTCTGACTTCTCCTATTCTTTCTTGACAAACCAAGGCAGCCTTTTATATAATGATGGCTTGTGATATCGATCTGTTGGCACTGGAAAAGAAAAATCTGTATTATCCTCTTGGGCCTGAAAGGAAGCAAGAAAAGTATCATGGCAAATTTACAAATGACGATTTTGACATACATGAGATAATAGATGCAAATACATCGCAGGAACAGGAACTATATTATGTAACTTTCAAGAAAGGTTGTAGAACAAGGCCCCACATCCATGCAACAGATCAGACGTTGGTTGCCATAAAAGGAAAGGGAATTGTTGTCGTTGTCGATAAAATCGAAATCAATAGTGATGGTAAGAGTGCCTTAATAAAATCCCTGTCCGAGGTGTCATCATCTTCATCTTACGTTATCGAGTTATCTGAAGGGGATGTAGTCTGCGTACCTGCGGGTAAATTGCACTGGCATGGTGCTTTAGGAAACAGTACCGAAGATTTAGACTCTTTCTCACATTTGGCCATAAGAAAGAGAACAGATATGGAAACCATCTGGTTCTAGAGAGAAACATTCAGTCCGAATATATGGACCCAAATGCTTTCTTTTGCCTGCATACGAATCAAGTTCGAATCAGGTAAGACTGTACCGTTCTTTTATGTAAATTATAGCCGAGAATGGCAGTATGTTGACTTGTTGAACGATTGACTAATTCTCAAAAATTCAGATTCATTATTTTTAGTTAAAGATACTTCAACTTGAATCTCTGTCCGTCCTACGCTGAACCGATAATTCACTCACTTCGCGTAGCACGATAAAAAGACGATGAAGTTAGCAACGATGTAGCAACGATGGAATTATTTTCTTAATAGAACATATTAAATGTGAGAGTCTTTCTTTATTGAAAGACAATGCCTAATAGGCCATTTGAGCATATTTTCCTAAGAACAACGGTTGTCGTTATTTTGGTGTCAGTTATTCCAGTTATTCCTGGAGTATCTCTATTTTCTCTCTTGCCTGCTGTTGCTACCCCGACAGCACTTGCTACTGGCGCTTCGGATGTAGCAGATCAGATCAGTTCTCTATACGATCGTGTCGAGCAGTCAGTTGTTCAAATCTCTCCTCAATTTAGCGAATTTGATATTTTTAGGACCCCTTTGCCGACTGAAAATACTGCTCAAGGTTATGGATCTGGATTTGTTTTTGATGATCAAGGTCATATAGTTACAAACTCACATGTTGTTGGCACCGTTAACAGTACAGCTCAGGTAACCTTCTCGGATGGAAGATCATTTGTTGCAAGCGTGATTGGTGACGATTTATTTGCAGACATTGCTGTACTTAAGATCAATCAAACAGATCTAATTGAAGAAGATTTTGACCTGATTCCACTTCCTATTGCAAACTCTTCTACAGTCAGGGTAGGGGAGCCTGTAGTTGCTATAGGTTATCCATATGCAACATCTCTTGGACCAAAAAGCACACTTTCTGCAGGGGTAATAAGCCAGACCCAGAGGTTAATTCTGTCAGATTATGGATATCAGGCAGCAATACAAACCGATGCAGATATTAATCCTGGTAACTCGGGTGGTCCTCTATTAAATTTGAATGGTGAAGTAGTTGGAATAAACACTGCAATTTTTTCGCAAGAAACAGGTGCAGAAATTAATTATGCTGTCCCATCCGATATGATATCAAGCGTTGTACCTTGGTTAATTGAGGATGGATTTTACCTTCACCCTTGGATTGGTATTGACGCAGTCACATTGACACCTGAGATGGCACAGGCAGCTGGAATGCCTTCAAGCATAAGGGGGATATTGATATACCGCCTAGTAAGTGATGGGCCTGCTGACCAAGCGGAATATCTTTCTGGAACCACGACCGATGAATATGGTAGGATACGCGCAGGAGATGTTATAGTTGGCATTAATGGCAATAATGTAACTACACTAGAAGAGCTGTTCTATTACCTAGAAAAGGAGGCGATTCCTTTTGAACCAATATTATTAAGCGTAAACGATCATGGCGCAATAGAGGATATTGCTGTCATGGTTTCGTACAAGATCCCAACAGACGTATTCTACTGCTTGACATGCATGTAGCAATATAGTTAGGCAGCAAGAAAAAATGATGTACTATTGATAAATTGACGAGTAATGATATTTTTTCTCTTGATTATCGAATTTTACAATTGATTCACATTTTTAAGGCTAGAACTAAAAAATTGATAGCCTTATCAGCTGTTTGAGCCTAAATCATTTGAGCTAAACTCACTGAACATCACTAACTAAGCGATCTCCTACCTGAATTGCATTTTGCTGTACAAAGCCTGCATTGACTTCCAATACGTATTGGGCAGGTTCCTCGGAGGGATAAAGTGGGCACGGGTCTTGCTCGCAGGGAGGGACATTTTCTATGATGTCTACAATCTCCGAGTTCTCGTCAACAAATATCATGTCTAATGGGATTAAAGTATTTTTCATCGTAAATATTTGGGGCCCCTCCTCGTTAAATGCAAACAGCATGCCTGCATTCCAAGGGAGATGATTTCTAAACATAAGACCCCTGCCCCACTCTTCAAGCTCATCCGGAACTTCGACAAATACACTGACAATAACAGATGAATTATTATTATTATTATTGTCTTCAGTTCGTACTATTTCTACGTCGGGTTTTATTACAACCATTTGATGTGGTCCTATTCCTCCTGCAGAGATTGTAGCAGTGACGTTGCTACTTGTAGTATCGATAACGGAGACATCATTTCCCCTCGTGTTACTAACATAGGCCAAATCGCCGCCGTCTACACTAAATGCAATTCCATAAGGTCCGCTGCCGACAGGAATTTCATTTACCACTTTATCTGCATCCACTATTGATACTGTGTTGGAGTCCATATTTGTTACATAAACAAGCGTCCCATCAGGATTTAATGCAACATATCCTGGACTATCGCCAACCGGGACAGTTTTGATTACTTCGTGTTTATCTGAGTCGATGAATGACAAGGTATCGCTTTCTGCGTTTACAACGAATAGTAAGTCACCCCCATTAGTAAAAGAAAGACGATGAGGCATATCCCCAGAATCTATTTCCTTTATCACTATTTTTTGTTCCAAATCAACTACAGAGATAGGACCTCCTAGCCTGGTGACATATAGCACCTGTCCATCAGGTCTCACTTCCAAATATTGAGGTCTAGAGCCAACATCGATTTCATCTACTAGAGTTCCGTTTAAGTTCATCACCAGTACTTTTCCTCCATGCACATCGCTAGCATACATAGTACCATTAAAGATTGCAATATCTTGGACAGAAACTTCCGTAGGTATCTCATTCATTAGTTCGTTGCTTGTAGTATTCAGCATAAAGATGGTTCCAGAATCCCTGTCTGATGTGAGGATATAAAGGGTCAGTTGATCTTCTGAGAGCTTGATATTGTGAGGGGTACCATCAACTGTGATATTCCTCAAAATTGCATTTGTAGCCAGATCTACGATAGAGATGCTGTTAGAATTTGAGTTTTGTACATACATTACTCCCGCCAAGGAATCAGCCGTCAAGCTGCTGCCAGATGAAGCAAAAGCACTGATACCAGGTAATAAAGAATAGGCTTGCAGCAAAGTTGAGCTATTAACCATTGGTACTGCTGTTGCTGTTACTACTATTGTTAATATAATGCAAATCGCTTCAATCGATACCAGAACCTCTCTCATATGATACTGTCATCGACCAACACATTATGGCCGTAATTTCTAGTTTCTTATAATTGCTGGTTAGTGAGTATTCTAATAGCCTGCTTGAATTCTTCGTCTGAAAGAGGCGGCATATTTGCAGTCTTTAGGTTTTCTTCAACGTGCTCAGGCTTTTTCTGTCCAATAAGAGGTGCAATGACTGATGGACTTGATCGAATTATCTGAAGCAGTTTGGCTACAGGGTCAGTAACATTTCCATAATTAGGGATCTGGCTAGAAAGGAGCCTACCTTGAAAGAAAGGTATGCTAGTAAATATGCCAATATTGAGTTTTGCAGCCGCTTGCAGAATTGTGAGATTCTCTTCAGAACGTACTGACTGGTTCCTAAGCAAAAGTGCTTCGCTGTATGCAAGGTTGTATGGAAGCTGGATAAACTTAAAGCCATGATCTTTGCCTCCGGCGCTCTCAGCGCACTTGACTGCCTGCTCTAGCGAAAGGTATTCTGGACTTTTAGAAGGAACCCTGAAGCACGTCCAAGTTGCCATGCCATAATAACGAATCTTCTTTTCAGACCGATATTTTTCGTACATTTCAAATGCTTTGGTAAGCATTTCCATAAACTGCTCCCGGCTTATATCCTGGTACCAGCTCTCAAAGGCATTGTGAATATAAACCAGATCGATTGTGGAAAGGTGCATATTTGTGAGCGATTTGTCAATGCACTTAGCAAGATAGCTAGGCTTGATGACATTGTAGCCGCTGCTGATGTCATCAGCAGTTATCACCTCACTCTGGATATACATCCTATGCATGTATTCCATTACATCGATGTTTGGATAGTCACCGTCATTTGTGATATAGCCATTCTTGGTAGACACAAAAACCTGATCCCTAGAAATTACACTGTCGTTTACTAGGCGTAAAAGCCCTTTACCTATACTTTTTTCAGACTTCATAGCACGGTAATTTATTGCAGTATCTATGACATTGATTGCGCCTGACCTGACTGACTGGTAAACTGCATTTTCAACAGCCTGATCATCTTCCTCACTCAGCTGGCCTAAGTATGTCCCCATGCCTAGGCTTGATAGGTTAAGATTATCAAAGGATTTAAAGTGACTTCTGGGCTTTCCTTGTGAGATGGCATAATCGGTATATTTCCTTGTACCATCAGGTGTCGCATATCCTTCAAGGATTTCATATGGAGGTGGTGATGATGATGACGAGGTCAATAGTTTTCATATGCTTGCATGTAAATAATAAGGAATCGAATCTTATTACGCACTACGACTAGACTATCCTCTTGGCACCATATCTCTAAGATATTAAATTTATTATTATTGAAAACCAGCGGACAAAAGTTGAAGATATTTTCTTTCCATCTATATTTAATGAGATACTAGATATAATATCCGTATAGAACCTCAGATATTGTCGCCCTCTCACTATCTATCTGGAAGGATAAGATAGTCTTCGATTCAACCCTGGGCGCAATATCCTCAATAGGCACAAGCGGTCAGTTTTAAGGCTCAAAAGGAACAACAACCCTTCTGTTCCCAGATACCTAAAAAGCCTATGTTGAAGGTTTAGAGCCGACAGCTATCATGACATTATGGAGACACTTTACAAGATGAATGGATCATGGAGTGATGGATTTTTTGACTCTTGCTTCCAAGATGCGTGGAGAAAATTCAAGAAAAGATGAGCAGCAGCGGCAGCAGCACCACCAACAATATTCGCGACGATGACCGTAATACTAGGAATTCTAGTAATAGTAGCAGGAGCTTAAAACGAGAGGCCGACGAGCTAGCAAAAAGCAGGAAATGGACCAAAGACTTTGCATTGTATGTCATGTTTTGCAGAGCGATGGCTAAAGGAGATAAGATAAGGGCCGAAAGTTGCATGAAGTTGTTAGAGCAAGAATTTAAGAACTCATTTAGTAACAGAGAATAAGGCAATGAGGAGGATGACTCAATCTTTTATTTGAAGGGCAAAAGAAGCCAATTCCTTACGATATAGGTCTTATGTTATTATATATTCTATCCATCTACAGAATATAACTCAGAGCCAGCAAAAAGCCAGTAATCCTTGAGTATGTTACAGCTGAAGCCATAGCAGGGACTATATTATCAATGCTCTGCGGATCTTTTCTCAACGATAAGGCTGATTTTATGGCAAGAGGCATCGATATAAAACAGATTAGACAATAAACTTTAGTTAAGCCAAAAAAGATACCTCCTGCAATCAAAGCATATGCCGCAATTATAAACATAGGAAATGTAGTTGAAGCTACCTTCCTACCAAGTATTATCACCAGAGTACGGCGGCCTTTTGACTTATCTGCCTCATAGTCGGGAAATGAATTAATAAAGAGGACTGTTGCAGACAGGAGGCCGACTATTGCTCCGCCATACATAGCCGCTGGCTCTAACGTGGCGTTTTGGACGTAAAGCGATCCAAGCACAATCATCGCCCCCTTGATAGCTACAAAGAGCTCACCTAAACCCGCATTTACAATTGTTGTTGAATAAAAGTAGATGGCAATGACTGCAAAGCCAAGTATTATTGCTATAGTTACCCCGCGTATTGCAATGAAATATGTCCCTATGGATGCGCCTAAGATCAGAAACACTAGTCCAGCTATGTATACAGTCCGCGGCTTCAATAAATTTTCTGGAAGGACTCCTGTCCCTCCACTGAACTTAGTCCTTTTCGTTGCGATGTCGATTCCTCGCTTATAATCCCAATAATCATTGAGTAGATCTACGCTTGCATGCAAAAAAACCACACCGACGTATGTTAGGATAGCGTAAACTGGATCTATAGTAGAATATTTCCAGTAAGTAATTGCAAGACCGTTGCTGACTGCAATTACCGACGCTAGGAGAAATCGGATCCGAATAATTCGTAGCCATGTAGAGAGCACGCGCTTATCTCTTGCAATATGCAAATGATCTTATTACTATATTTTTTGAATTCATTGAGGGACGCACCTATAGTAGGTTATACCATTTACCGTGACATCTTCTATCCGAAACTTTTTCTTCTTACCTGCTATTGCGCTTGCAAGATCAGATAATCCCAGCTTTAGCATAGAACTATTTACATTAGCCTCTGAAATACCGGTTGCATGGGCTATCTCTTTTGCAGAATAGCCTTTGTCTGAGTTTCTGCATAAGAATTGCGCAATGATTGTTCCAACATCTTTGTATGCGTCAAATTCAGCAGCATCTATGGGCATATTATTCCGACAACAAGAGATTCTATAAAGTTAAGGCTCTATTACACCTGTGCTTTCAAGTGGCTTGCGGCCCATAAAACCCTCCTCCTTTCCATGCCAGAACTTGATCTTGTTTTCCCCTACTTTCCAACACAGCCAGACTTCTTCATCGAACCTCCTTGAAGGGAAGTCAAGCAATCCTTCATCCACACTTTTTATTATTACCCCTATCGCCTCAAGCTGCTCTATTGCCTTGTACAAATTGGTGACTGCAGTGTTAAGCTCTTGTTTTTTCTTTATAAATCCTTCAAAAGGATTACCCGAGTCAATTATTGTCTGGATCTCCTCTTGCACGGCAACAACATGGTTCTTTTGCACTATGATGTCCTCAAATAAACGCTTGACTTCAGGCAGCGCCTTGTCCGCAGTCTGTGGCGTATACAGCGTAAACATTAACGAGATTTTGTTCATTTTTGAGATAATTTATGCTTTTAGCACGCGATGATACAACAGCCTACAATCTTACAATGAATCTATCACTTTTTTAAAGATATGTATAAGAGTTGCTCTCTTGTTTTTTGACGATAGCAAGAGGAATGACTATGCATGAGTCATAACTTCCCAGACGAAAAGCGTCGAAATTAGCTGTGAGAAACGCAAAAAATCAGAACTGAATCGTAGACGAATCATGCTAATATCTATCCAGCAGAGCGCCTTGGATCATGTCGGGGTCATGAGAGCTATTGTAAAACGTATGTTTATAGGATACCTCATAGAGATACCCTCTCCCTCTCTTCAAGGTGTTGCAGTCATTAAAAAGGAGGATAAATTAGTTCATTCCATGATAGAACCGACGCTTGAAACCGAGAAGGTTATGCCACTGAACGTGGATGTCACAGAAGAGCAGGAAAATCATGTTCCATTCTTGGAGGAGGAAATAGAATGTCCCCGTTGCCATGATAGCATGATGCTGTGTTCTGACTTTGACAATCTGTATTATGTCTGCCAAGAATGTGATTTTTGCCTCTATACGATAAAGAAAGCTGCATCATAAAAAAAATTATTAGGTGTTGTAGCTACTATTTGATGGTTGATTGTAAACCGTCATGAATTGGAGAGATTCCATGGGACTAAATCTTCCAAGTTAGTTCTTTCTACATTGTCAGCTGCAGTTGATAGTGTAAGGCCTGATTCACTCATAAAACGTGCTGTCAAATTCAGCAACAATGAACTAACAGCACGTGATATTTATGGAAATGTCGCAAGGCTTGCAGAATTTGAGCATGTCTACATTGTTGGTGCTGGTAAGGCAGCATCCGGCATGGCCTTTGCTATGTGCTCTATCCTGGATGACAAGGTTGCCGCTGGTGCAATCACTGTCCCATATGGGATCAAATCCAAGACGAATCTTAAGAGGGTTTTAGTGACTGAAGCCTCGCATCCCATTCCAGACAATGCAGGGATAGAAGGCACGAAAAAAATTCTATCAGTCTTGGAAAAAGCCAGTGAAAATGATCTTGTAGTTTTCTTAATTTCCGGAGGTGGCTCGGCATTAATGCCGATGCCGGCATCTGACATCTGTTTGGCTGACAAGCAGAAAATCACAGCGTCTCTCCTTCGCTCAGGAGCATCAATTCATGAGATAAATGCCGTACGAAAACATCTATCCGCTGTCAAAGGAGGCCAACTCCTACGACACGTAAACCGATCATGCACACTACTGTCGCTGATCCTCTCAGATGTAATAGGAGATGACCTCGGAATAATTGCTTCAGGCCCAACCTATCCTGATAGCTCGACTTTTAGTGACGCCTTAAATATCTTGAGGAAGTATCGCATAAAACGCCCAGTTGCTGCTATTGAATATCTTAGGAAAGGTGCCAGGGGCAAGATACATGAAACGCCGAAGCCGCAAGAAGAAGTCTTTTCCCGTATCCACAATATGCTTATTGGAAATAATGCTGTTGCATGCAAAGCAGCCGAAGACTATCTCAAAAAACACGGCATGCAAGCAGTAAATCTTGGATCGGAATTTAATGGTGAGGCTAAAGAGTTTGGATTATTTTTGGCACGACTTACGTTAGATCTCGGCTGCAAGCGTCTAGCAATAGTAGCCGGCGGAGAAACTACTGTCAGGCTGGGTAAAAGCAAAAGTGGTCTTGGTGGGAGAAATCAAGAAGCGGCACTTACATGTTTGGCTGAGGTTAATCGAGACGATGTTGTAATAGCATGCATGGGAACTGATGGAATAGACGGAAACTCTGATGCCGCCGGCGCAATCGTGTCGTCACAGACAAGATTGCTTGCCAAAAAGATGGATCTAAAGAAATATCTTAATAGACATAATAGTTATCATGCTTTCAAAAAGTTAAATTCACTCATCTTCACCGGCTTTACTGGAACCAATGTAAACGATATTGCCATTGTCTGTGTTGATCCTAAATAAGGGATTCGTTATCTCTTACTATATTTGCAGTAACAATAGCGATAGTAGCAACAGATGCCATCACTTTACCTTATTTTACAAGAAAGCTAGTTTGGGGAGCTTATTGACGACCACTGTATAGGTGTCACTTGTTTACGAATCCATGAAATAAAGGAAGAGTCAAAAGCCCTGAAATGTGAGAGTGAGTTTTGAAGATAGTGAAAGCGGCAGAGCTGACAATATTTCTATTGTGTCAAATAAAACTTTTAGAAAGAAAAAATTGTGTCAAGTTAGGCTCAGAACAGAGGTGAATTGGTAAGCAAGTGTCCAAGTACAGCGAAGAAATATGTGTCTAGATCCCAATAACTTATACAACGTAAATTCTTGAAACGCTGTTAATATCTTACACGTACGTCGCTTGCTACCACATTGATATTGTTGCAGAGGTCAGTTCTAACTAAAAGTGATCCATCATTATTCAAATCTACAACTACGCCTTCAATGGTCCAATCGTTGTGTATCACCTCAACTTTTCGATTAAATATGTCTGAGCTCCTCTTCCATTGCTCTATTATTGTGTGAGGGGCGTCATCCTTCAGCTGAACATGATAATATTCAAGTCGTTCAAGTATCTCCTTTGTCAAACCAAGTATGCTCATTTTGTGCCCGAGTTCATCGCTCAGGGAGGTGACCTTGATGTGTCTTTCAAGATTCGAGGAGATTGCTGACGAGTCAACATTAACATTAATTCCGATACCCACAACAGCATAGTTGATCCGCTCTCCCTCCATGCTGATGTCGATGAGAATGCCAGCCACCTTTTTGCCCTCTATCATGATATCATTTGGCCATCTTAGCTTAGGATTAAGGCGAGTAGCTTTTTTGATTGAGTCACAAATTGCCAGAGCGGCCGCAAACGGAAGTAAGGTGATCTTGGAAGCGGAAACTATTGGTCTTAAGATTACCGATAACCATATTCCTCCCTTAGGCGATAGCCAGTTTCTGTTTACTCTGCCTCGTCCGCTCGTTTGCTGCTCTGCAATAATTACCGCACCATCTGAGTTGGGGTCATTCTCAGCAAGCGAAATAGCAAGGTTCTGAGTCGATTCGGCAGTATGCCGATAAATTATTTTATCCTTACCTATAACTAAGGTGTCGAGCACTTTTGCCAGCTCCCATGGCAGGGGAAGATCCGTCTCACCAGACAGCCTATAACCCATCTTGGGGTTCGACTCAATACAATATCCATATTGGCGTAGGAGCCTTATCCGCTTTGAAACTCCATTTTTTGAAATACCTGTCTCCTGTGCTAGGGTTCTCCCCGAAATGTATCCCTTTTGCCTTCTGAGTACGGATAGCAGGAGCTCCTCTTCGGGCATTTGGCATTAGAGCGCATTATCAGATATAATTACTGTATGGCAATTGTGTGATTTTTTTGCAATTCTTAGCTCCAGATGTCGTCCTTTGATCAAATTCTGAGGCCTATGTCAATAGTCCTATCCAAGACGCTACAGTGTAATGAGAACTAGGAAAACTATGGAAGGTTCTACATACCTCACAGGTACATCCTTCAGTACAGTCTCATTTGACTTTTTCATCCATAGTTTTATGTGCATAAGATTTGCAATCTCTTTCTTCTTTCTTTCCTCCTACTCTTCCACTTTAAGTTGTATATTTTCTATTCCGTCTTAGGCCTTTGAACCTGTTGCAAAAGTATCAATTGGAGTCTTGTTTCTTTTTTTGTCTTGGTACAAGCATATGTTAACAGGAGCTCGATAATGATGTAAGATAATGATGTAACATAAGTTATCTTGTTGTGCAACAAGATTCAAAAAAATTAGAGAGAACTTCATTCCAGAGCTATACCACTAATTTGCAGAAATGAAGGAACCTATAATGAAAAACTAAGGAAGAGAATAGAGAGGGAACAGGGAGTAAGATTCATCTCTCGTCGCCACGACATGTATCTCTGTTCTTCTGGATCTCTTTCTTTTCTCTTCCTGATCTTTTATTATTATTGGAGGTGTATTCGCATAAAGTCTCTATGGTTAATTTCTTTGTTCTGAGGTCCGGCTAACTCGACTGTTGCTAATTCCTATTTTCCTGATTTCCCATTGATTGAGCAGCTTAGATGTCAAATCAATGTCACCGTTGGTATATCGAATATGTCTGAAAAAAGGCATCTCAACATCTATGGCAGTGCATATGACGTGTAAATTGCCAAATGCTCTTAGTTGAATTATTTACTATGTGCGCTTTATTGATCTTTATTTGTATTCCAATACCGTCATTTTACTCTATATCTTAGATGGCAGCTAGCTTGTATGCTTCCAATAGTCCTTTAGCCAATTCTTTAGTGAGTTTATTATAGTTAAATCAAACCTATTCTGGTGTATAGTCTGTTAAGTCGATTCTCTTATGATTTATGCGATCTGAATATCTCTTTTCTATTCGAAAAATCGTAACAGACACCTGACATCATGGCATTTATTCTATAGAGTCTGCTAATGGTGGGATAACAAAGACAAAGCTATTCGCTCTTACTAACCTTACAAGTGAACAGCTTAGACAATATCTCGATATTCTTCTCACAAAAAAAGCTGATCGTATAACTTGCTGACGCAGAAAGAAGACATATGGCTTTACCAGACCACCTAAAAGGGGATAGCGCATCTCTCACTTTACTTGAAGCCAAAGAGCATTGCAGTCTTACAACAGGACAAATGCTAGCCAGCTTTATTGTTGTTGTTCCATTTGTAATAGACGGTGCCGCCACGACACATGGAATAAACATTCGATTTATCTTGGCTGAGTGAACTGGTGACTTCAAGCTCCGCTAGCAGTCGTTCAATTTCGTAATCCTTCTTTATTGGAGCGAGGAGATTCAAGATCTCTTCTCTCGAGTACATTCTTGAAGGTTCCTGACGAAGTATGTTCTGTATTTCCTCCATCAGCTCTGTTGATGTCATGAAGCTCACTTTTTCTTCGTTCTTGCCGAGACTATAGATAGTACATCGCGGTCCTTTAGCTGGTAATTGACAGGCAACCTGATTCCGTCCCTGCCATCAAGAGCATATAATAGACCCTTTGCAAGCTCTGTATGGACTTCCTTTGCCAGATCCTCTACAGTTGATCCTGACCGCATGAGGTACACGTCTGGGAGTACGTTTCCATGCTTGTCTGAGAATTTTTGGATGTCTGCAACTGGGTATACGGCGTTCATCTTGAGCATCTTGAATACTGCCACATTTATTGCAAACTGCACGCCTGTTCGCATGTATTCGCCCAAGATATCTTTGCGAATGAAGTTGAGTGCCCATTTCTGTTTGTCATTCAACTTTGTCTGATCATTTATTTCGAATCGCTCATCTCCAGGAATGTATCGAATGATGCCTTTACTCTCTGCACGTCTGAGTGTAAGCTCTGCGTCAGCACTAGCGGGTATTATAATAACGTCACGATACTCTTCGCGCAAACGCCTAAAGTTTTCTGTTGCTGTAGGAAGGTCGACTTTGTTTGCCACTATCAGGGTAGGCTTTGAAATTTCGCGCAGGCTCCAGCAAAAGTCTTTGCTCTGTTCTATCCCGAAGTTATCAAATACAGTCTCGGCAAGATTGTTCTGTGCAAGCGCAAGCTTGACGTGATCTTCCTTTACACCAATGCCGCGGAAAACTTCTGTTATAGCAGCCACTGTATTCATCCCTGAGTCAATGGCGCGAGATATCTTGTCCCTGTTTGCCTCAAGAAGCTTTAGGTACCACATGACAAGCTCTTCTTCAATATCTGCGACATCTGCAACAGGGTCTCCAGTACCTGGCTCTGCAATCTTGCCCGATGCATCAATGCTACCTGATGCGTCAACTATGTGCAACAAGGCGTCCGATTGTGCTGCTATTGTTAAGAATTGGTTGCCAAGTCCCTTGCCTTCCCATGCGCCTTTAATGAGGCCGGGTAGGTCGACCAGCTCAACTGGAATAAATCTCCAGCCGTCTATACAACCAGAGTTCTTGGGATTATCCCGTAGATTAAACTCCTTATGAACACAATGAGTTATTGCATGAGCGTTGCCAATTGCAGGCTTCTTAGTGGTGAACGGATAATTCGATACCTCTGCAGACATCAGTGTAGCCGAATTAAAGAAAGTCGTTTTGCCCGTGTTTGTCTTTCCAATCAGCCCTATCTTGATCATGGTTTTTCACTCTATTTTTTCGTTTATATACACTCTGCTAATGGACGTGTCGACAGACCATTGCAACGTATCCAACTAAACCCAGAAACCCTCCAAGCAATGATAGGTGAATAACTAAATCCCTTTTCTGCGCTAATGAAAATTTTCTCCGACTATAGAGTGGAATTGAGACCTCCATCTATACCGTATTATTATGGCATTGCTAACGGATAAGACTTGCTGCTCCTTCATCCAGTAAGTATATTTTTCTGGTTTCTTCTCTCTTATTTTACTTGATTGTAATAAAACTTTGTCTCTCACCGACATAGTCAACTCTAATTTCTATAGAGTATGTACTTCTTGACAACCTTTCATCGCATGCAATCTACGTTTATCTTACCGTTAAACTCGTATTATTTGGTTCTCGACAAAATTAGAAAATAGAATAGCTTCTTCGCATTCTGAAGCACCTGGATGGCTGTTATATGGTATTTATGTGAAGAAGCACAGTATAATTTTGCAGCTCCACCCCTTTTTAGCCTCTATAAAATCGATCGCTGGATAAACACGCTCTTTTCATTGTTTCTTTTTTTGGGAAAGTAGATAGAGATATTGTATTAATTTTCCAAGTGGTCTTACTATCATCACCTTTTTATTTCTCTAACCTTTCCAGTGCCATTTTAATCTCATCGCAGCGCCAGGACATCTCACTTATCTGATCCGCAGTCAGTTCTGACTCCCATTCATCCAAAACCGTCTTGCAGATTCCTGTAGCATTATACAATAGTGCCCAGTACGGGTGATGTTCTGCCGTTGTGTATGCCAGCTCCATAACCTCTCCTAGACCCGAAGATGCCCGTTTGATATGGTGAGATCCTTCACCATAGATTCTGACAATGCTGGCATCTTTATCCACGCTTACTTTGAAAAATATATTTTGCTTTTGAAGTTCTTCTAGAACGGCCTTTGTGGCGTCCAAAACCTTGTCTATATTTGACATGAGATAATAATAATAATAAGACTATTTGTATAATTTAACTCAGTCACTGAACAGGCGCCTGTGCTCTGCCATCATGCATCTATTGTAAACTGCAGAGATATCTTTTTCCTTGGCCATGTTCTCAGCTTCTCTGCTATAGATACCTTCTTGCATCCAGATCACTTTGATGCCTTCTTTTTTTAGAGTATCTTCAACGACAGCAGGAACGTCTTCTGAACGTCTGAAAATATCGACAACGTCTACTCTATCTGGTATACTGCTGACTGTAGGATATGATTTGCGTCCCAAGATTTCCGTCGCCGTAGGGTTAACAGGGATAACATTGTATCCGTGATCAATAAGATACTTGGGTACATAATGGGCTGCCTTGCCTTCATTTTTTGACATTCCTACGACTGCGACATTTTTGAGTGTGTAGAAATTCCTTATTTCGTCATCTGTGTGAGAGTCTCTTTCCATATTATTAATTTCATTTACACATTATTTAAACAGACTATGAACCGATCATACCCGGTAATTTCCATGGAGTTCGATAGGACTGTACTATCTCAATGCTTGGATCTGCTGTGACCGTCACATGGTCAAGCTGTACCCCTTCAGGGGGCGAAAGGTTCAGAGTGTCGCCAGGCTGAAGGACATCTATTGGAGGCTCTCTGTTGCTTCCATAATCAACAAGTATATTTGTAAGAGGCAGCCTGCCCGTATTCTTTATGACTACCCTTGCGTTTGTGAAGAGTGATTGTTCATCCTTGAGAGCATCTACACTCAGGTCATAATCTTCTGTGGGCAGGGTAGAAGCAAACATTGCGACAAGGGCGACACCAATTATGCCAGCCGCTATTATCACAATAAATGCCATACGCATCAGAAAAGATTAAGTTTGAAAATATTTAAGCTCTTATTCGCCCTTCA
>DAINRW010000007.1:18703-22677 GCA_036741615.1 Nitrososphaera sp. | reverse complement strand
GAAATTGTGCTTGACACATCAGGAAGAAAATGCGCAGCAGACTTGATGTATGAAAAACTTTTGCCTGGCAACATAGTAGCAGAAAAACTTGCAAGTATGGCTCATACAATGGACTTTTTCACAAATAATCAATACTTAACTCCGATATCTGAGCTAATGCGCTATTATCAGACTTTCCCAGATTTTTATTATCGCCTCTCAGATCTTGCCTCCAAATCCTCTAAGGGGATCTTATGGGATGTAGAGATGCAAAATGACTACAATGATTATGTGCGTCTACGCGATGGAGCAAAAGAACAGGTGTTTGCCTCTATTCAGATAAGAGAAGAAGCTGGCAAGGTCAAAGTGGCCTATGTCCAGTCGTCCCCATACCTCCAGAGTAGTCTTTTTTCACAAGAAGTCTTTTCCAAGACAAACGCTGATCTAGTGATGCTCTACAGTACTAAAGGGAAGGTAAGCATTCGTCGTAACAATGATGCAATTTCGTGCCGTAGCGTTGCAGCCAACCTTCCAGAGGGAGGGGGCCATGACTACGCCGCAGGTGCTACCTTCAAAAGCGACCCCTCAGATACTGCAGCAGTTATATCGGAGCTACAGGCAGCCGTAACCAAAGCATTGGCCACCATGTGACTTAAATGTGAACACTCAAATACTTTAAAAGAATATTTGCTGAGATAATATCAAATGATAAAGGGTAAGGTCGCTATAGTTACAGGAGCAGGCGGAGGTGTTGGAAAGGCAATCTCAAAGAGGCTTTCCTCCGAAGGATGCAAGGTTACCATGGTAGGGAGAGATAGAAGCAAGCTCCAAAAAGCAGCAGCTGAAATTGGTAATAAAAAGAACACGATGACTGTGATAGCTGATATTACCAAGGAAGCTGAAGTCCTCAGCGCAATTGATCAAACGATTAATTCATTTGATAAGATAGACATCTTAGTGAATAATGCTGGCACAATAAACGATCCTGTGCTATTTCATGAAATGACTGAAGACCAATGGGATGATCTGGTCAACACTAACCTTTTTGGCATGTTTAGGATGACCAAGGCTGTAATCCCAGTAATGATGAACAACGGAGGTGGCAACATCATCAACATCTCATCTGTGCTTGGCATTAGGTCTATCCCTCGAGTGCCGCTGTCTGTTTATGCCGTGACCAAGGCAGGCGCTATAATGTTCACAAGAAGTATTGCAGTCGAATATGGACAATACAAAATTCGCTGCAATTGTATTGCTCCTTCTACTATCCGAAGCTCAATAATCGAACCATACCTTCAGGACGAGGAAGCCAAAAAAGTTCTCGAATCTACATTTCCTTTGCATGTGATAGGTGAGCCCGAGGATATATCTGGCGCGGTGGCTTATCTCTGTTCTGATGACTCCAAGTGGGTCACAGGCACTACCATGATGATAGATGGCGGTCAATCTGCAAAACAATAGATGAAACCATTATGAGAATTGTTGTGCTATTAGCCAATATCGACGATGGAAGATAGAACAAAAGAAACTATCGATGCCGCAAAGCATATGCCGGCCTACGATGCAACTCGCATCAATCGCGCAATAGAAAGAGCAGCAAGAGACCCAGATTTTGTAAATCATGCTGTAGCGCAGCTTGCAGGACTCACATTTCCAGCGTTCAAGCACAACATCCTAGATCATATAAGAAAAATCAATGTCGATAAAGGGGAGGAAGGGGGAGATGTTATTGCGCTTTTTGAAAGCCTCGATGGTTATATTCAGTTTCGCGACCAGTACCATGTGCAAAAGGCCTTCGAAGAAAATATTCCTGCCAAGAAAAAGGATTACCAGATAACCGACAATAAGCGTGAAAGCCCAGATGTACGGGTCCGCGACACTTATGCTGATGCTAGCATTAAGGATCGCGAGGCCGTTAGTGAAAGAGAGGAGCGCAAGGATTACCCAGAGGTCAGTCCAACCGCTATGACAAATTTCATCTGCGACACTTGTCATAAACAATTTCAAAACCAGCAGGATCTAATCCAACACAAGCAGTTTGAAAGTGGCACATCTGCAACATAAAAATCAAGACTCTTTGTAGATGGGTAATTTTATCGGTTTTTTACTAACCCTTAATACCCCGATCTTTGGATAATAGGGCGTAGCATGAAGAGGCTGGACATCTTGATTCCACATGAACGTCTTACTGATGTCAACGATCTGTTGCATAAACACAAGGTAGGCGGTATGTCATTTTATGAGATCAAGGGCAGGGGCAGGGCAAAAAGGGAGCCTGTCTCAGTTGGAAGGGGGGTAATGCGGTATACTCCTGAGTTTGGCTTTCGAACCAAAATTGAAGTTCTGGTGCCCGACATTACCGCCAAGGAAATCATTGATGACGTGCTTAAAGTTATAAGTACTGGGTCTGCATCTGATGGAAAGGTCTTTGTTTATGATGTTGCCGAAGCTTATGATATAGGAAGCAAGGAAAAAGGGGACACCGCCCTATAACGCTCTTTTTTTCTGGTTTCTTGTTGTTCAGCATTTTAATTATTCCAAGCGTGTCTTGATGAAATTACATTATCCTGATCATCGTTGCTACGACCTAAGATCTTGAGACCAAATGACTTTAGGTAGAAGTAAGAAGAAGTAAAAGAGTCTGCGTGGATTTGTGAATGTCTCCATATTTGAGGTTTTTAGTGATGTCATCTGCTCGCTCAAATTTTGAGCTTTGCTGCAGTGGTCAGCCAAAATAATTTTCGACACGAACCGAAATAAACTGGCCATTTTCAGAAAGAGTTATAATCTTGCAGATCGGTATTTTGGCATGGAAGAAAAAAGAACTATGCCAATCTGTTTTACTTCGGATCAACTAAAACTGATAGAAGATTATGCAAAGAGAAAAGGGATGTTGAATCTAAGTCAGGCTGTTGAACATCTGGTAACAAAATAAAAAATTTTGGATTTCCTCATAGAGCTCCTTCTCCACGCTGCTTTGATCCGATGTCTATTACATCTGCCACGTCTGAGACGAATATCTTTCCCTCGCCAGCAAGGCCCGAACTTGCACTGTCCAATATCTTTGAGA
This sequence comes from Nitrososphaera sp., assembly GCA_036741615.1. Taxonomy (GTDB): domain Archaea; phylum Thermoproteota; class Nitrososphaeria; order Nitrososphaerales; family Nitrososphaeraceae; genus Nitrososphaera. The sequence goes on along the minus strand of DAINRW010000007.1, from coordinate 19,628 downwards.
TTACACTGTCAACCATTGAATCCTTGGTGATGACAACGATAGTTGCATTAACGTTGAATTCAGGTCGGTAAGTGCTAGTACCTCTTCCTGAATGAATCTCTGGACGGGGTATCTGGCCTCGCCCTCTTGATTCATAATATGTAAAACCACCAAGGTCTAATTCTTTGAGTGCCGCAAAAGCACTTTCCAGCCTTGCAGCAGGAACAATTGCCTCGATTTTCTTCAAGTCATCTAACCCTGCGGGAGCTAGGCGACGGTTTTATTAAAGCATTTTGCATTAAATCCCAATTATAAGAAAATTCATCTATTAGATTAAATTTAGAAGATGTAAGTTAACTTGTCAAAAAAGGGGTGGTGGAGGTCAGCTTACGCTGACTGTTCCGACCATGTTTGGATGTAATATACAGAAGTAGGGGTACTCGCCTGCTTCTGTGAATGTGTGTTCAAATGTAGCTGCCGGAGCCATTATGCCGGAGTCAAATCTCTGATCAGGTGTTGCATTTTCACCTGATGTTGCAGTGTGTGGTTGTGAATCATCATTGGTCCATGTGACTGTAGCTCCGGTGCTGACTTGAACTGGATTTGGTGAGTACGCATCAGTGGTTAGGCTTGAAGAGCCCGAGACTATGGAAACGCCGGTGGGGCCTCCCCCACCAGTAGCGCCTGTCCCTGTTGTTGCTCCTCCTTCCGTACCAGTTGTTGCTCCTCCTTCCGTACCAGTTGTTGCTCCTCCTTCCGTACCAGTTGCATCAGCGCCTACTTGCGCAGCAGTGTCTGGTGCTCCTGCTGCTAGGTCTGTTGCATTACCGCCTGTTGCATTAGTGTCTAATACATCCAAGGTTTGGTTAGCAGCTGCTGGGTCTGTTCCAGCCTCTGTTGCATTAGCTGCTGCTCCCTCTGTTGCATTAGCTGCTGCTCCCTCTGT
>DAINRW010000007.1:0-18603 GCA_036741615.1 Nitrososphaera sp. | reverse complement strand
CCTCTGTTGCATTAGCTGCTGCTCCCTCTGTTGCATTAGCTGCTGCTCCCTCTGTTGCATTAGCTGCATTAGTTGCAGTTGGGCCTATAGGTGTTGGGCTGCTTACCAATGGGCTTCCTCTTGGAGGCACCATTGTCCCTGCGGGGTGATCCTCTGGAGTCGATTCTGGAGTTGCTAGGACTGCAAATGCTGCACCTTTGACCACGTCATTCATTGCGTGATCAACACCAACATAGATTCCCTCTTCTGGGAAGACAGCTTCAATTACACTACCAGATCCTGGTGGGATAGTCCAACCTTCATCATTCAATACCTGGGTACCGTATCTATTCTGCACTGAGCCATCGTGGACACTGAGTATGCCAGATATGAAGTGGAATGCGACAACATCGTTGGGCCCTGCGTTGACAATATACCACCTAGTCAGCTCGCCTGGCTGGACCTGGAATACCTCCGCGTCAGGATTCAACTGGATAGTTGAAAATGCTCCTATTTCTGGAACATACTTGTGAGCCATGCCGTTAGTCATTACGATGTCTGGGTTTCCTGCGAGGAACTTATTCAGATCCAGTGTTCCTGTGCCGTTTGCTGGCATAAAGACGCCTTGAACATTGTTGCTGTATATTTCGCCAAAGACTACATAGAATTCCTTAGCTGGTCGTTCGTTCTCTGGGTGCACGACAATCCCGCCATACATGCCGTTTGCAATGTGCTCCCATACACCATTGAGGCCGTCGGCACCACAGTGGTAGTAGAAGACACCTGCATATGGTGGAGTCCATGTCCATGTAACGGTCTGGCCAGGCTGTATATTGGATCCAGTTTCACTTGCAGCGGAACCAACAGCTGCCGATGGGCCAAAACCTGCATGGAAGTCCATGCTATGGATTACATCGCCGTCGTTTCTCATTGTGAATTCAATTGGCTGTCCTTGATCTACTGATATTACTGGGCCTGGGACTGTTCCATTAAATACCATTGCTCTATACATTACGCCTCCGGGGTGTAGTGCATTGTCTGGAGCTATCTGCACGTCGACTTCATCTGCGATTAAAAAGACTCTCTTTGGAGTGGCTGCGGTATTCTGCTGTTCTTGTGCTTGCGCACCAAAAAATCCAGGAATAGAACCTAACATCATTCCTGCCAGAAGAACACCTGCGGCAATACCTGCGATAACAGGTTTATTCATTCTAGCAAATGAGAATAGTCTGCTGGTTAAAAAGTATTTCTTTATGAATATTTTTGGATAATTACATCATGAATGGTTTATTTTATGAAAATTCACTATATAAAATAGTTACTTTCAAGCGTCCATACTTTGATGGAAAGAAATACGTTTTTGTATGTGTCGAGGTACATAATAATTTTACTTGCATATCTTTGGAAAACGACAGGTCATCAAATGCGCCGCATGTGGTAAAGAGCTTGGCCGCCATAAGTACAAGCCAAGCGAAGAATGGGGTATCGATGGAATGCTCTGTGGTCTCTGCCATGTAGAAAAGACTAAAGAGTTTGCACTTGACCCCAAGCAGGAGACTCCTGATATTTGCGCAATATGCAAAAATGAGCTTGCCGACCAGGACCAATACAAGCCACGGTGGCAATGGGAAATGGAGTCAGGTACGCTATTATGCAAATCGTGCTATCAAAAAAAGGATATAGATTATAATAAAAAAATGAATTTTTGCACAATATGCAATGGCAAACTGGGGATGTTCTTTTACCACCCCAAGCCTGCTTGGCAAATAGAAGGCAATTTATGTCGAAAGTGCTGGGAGCTGCGGAACAACGACAATAACGGCGACAGATAAGGGATGATACTTATGTTTGAAAAACACAAGTGTGACAAGTGTACACGCAAATTCCGCAAGATTGAAGACTTGATGCAGCATCAGCAGTTAGCACATGAGCAAAGCTTGTACGTGTGTAATCAGTGCAATACTAGCTTTGAAGGCATGGAACAGATGCGTGATCACGCCAAGAAGTTTCATACCTACCGCAAGAAGATCTGAAAAGGAAGGAAAAGGCCTTAGACAGCCTTAAGCTGTTTTACTATTGGTGGTCTAGCCTTTCGAAATACTCTAAAGCCACAAATACATTTTATCTCTGGCAGTCTAGAAAGCTCTTCAACCGTCACCCTTGTACCGCATCGCATGCATTCATAGGCTACTGAGCCGTCTACACTTGAACTTTCCATTTGCTCACTTATTACCATTGAGCCACATTTTAAGTTATATTATATCATCGGATGATGCTGATGAAGACGCTTGTTTTGCTTTATGGCGGACTGGGCTGCAGCCAATATTGCAATTGGGATTCTGTGTGATGAAGCGCTAACATAATCGAGGCCAATGTTGCTGCAAAACTCGATCGAGCTAGGATCGCCACCATGTTCGCCACAAATGCCAATCTCTATATCCCTTTTTACATCTCTTGACATATCAACAGCGCCCTTCATTAGCCTACCAACTCCTTTTGTGTCGATGCTTTGAAAGGGGTTTACAGTCACAATTCCTTTTTCAAGATAAAATGGCAAAAACTTGCCTTCAGCATCCTCCCTGCTAAAACTAAATGTGGCCTGAGTCAGGTCATTTGTGCCAAAACTAATAAAATCTACGATGTGTGCAATTTCATCCGCTACAAGACAGGCTCGAACGACTTCGATCATACTGCCAAATTTGATCTTTAGCTTTACCTTTTGCCGATGTTCTACTTCACGCTTGACTGATTCAAAGATTTGTCTTACTGCTACAAGCTCCTCTACCAGACCTACCTGTGGCACCATTATTTGTGGCTCGACTGCTATGTTCTCTTTGGTAAGATCTGCTGCTGCCTCGCATATCGACCTTATTTGAGTCTCGTAGATCTCTGGAAAAGATATACCCATTCTGACGCCTCTGTGTCCTAGCATAGGATTTATCTCCGAGAGCTCATGCACTCGGTGAAGGATCTTTTCTATGTGAGCAATCTCCGAGGGTTTGATGCCGCTCGATTTTAGCTCAAATATTTTTTGCATTAGATCTTCTTCCTTTGGCAGGAATTCATGCAGCGGTGGATCAAGAAGCCTTATTGTAACAGGAAGTCCTTTCATCTCTTTTAGGATATCTTTAAAATCTGATCTTTGCAGTGGCTCAAGTTCTGCCAGTGCTTGCCTCCGCTCATCTTCGTCCTCTGCCATTATCATATTGACAAACTGCACTATTCTGTCATGGTGATTAAACATACGCTCGGTCCTGCAAAGCCCAATTCCCTCTGCACCGTACCTATGGGCTAGTACAGCACTTTCTACCGTGTCCGCATTTGCCCTTATCTTTATTCCCTTCATCTCGGAGGACCACTGTAAAAGTTCTTTAAACTCCGACGATATTTCTGGCTCAACTGTTGGAACCTCACCTATGAAGATCCTCCCTGTCGAGCCATCGATTGTTATCTTTTGTCCCCCTGTCACAGTTCTTTTACCGTTAACACTAAAGCTCTTACCATCTGAATCTATCTCTATCTGTGAACATCCAACAATACAGGGTTTTCCCATACCCCGTGCAACGACGGCTGCGTGCGAGGTTTTGCCACCTCTGCTGGTTAGTATGCCGACTGACTGAAAGAAAGCAGGGACATCATCTGGTCTGGTGTCCTCCCTCACGAGGATGACCTGTTCGCCCTTTTTGCCAAGAGTCTCTGCACGTTCTATATCAAATACTGTGATGCCGCATGCCGCACCAGGAGAGGCACCTACTCCTATTGCAATCGGCTTTTGCTTGGCGTGAGGATCTATTCTTCGGTACAAAAGCTGTTCAAGCGCTTCAGGGTTAATTCGCTCAAGCGCAGCGGTCTTACTTATAAGACCCTCCCTGTAAAGGTCGACAGAGGTCTTGACTGATGCAACTGCATTCATCTTAGCTGCCCTAGTCTGGAGGATATAAAGCCTGCTTCTTTCTACTGTAAATTCAACATCTTGCGGTTCCTTAAAGTGGTTCTCAAGCTTTTGAGTCACCTCGAGCAGCTGTCTATACACATCCGGCATTTCATTGACAAGCATATCGATGTGGTTCGGTGTCGCTTTGCCCGAAACTACGTCCTCGCCCTGAGCATTTACAAGATAATCGCCGTATAGTCGTTTTTCACCTGTCTCGGGGTCACGGGTAAATACTACGCCTGTGCAGCTATCAGAGCCCATATTTCCAAATACCATTGCAACTACTGTCACGGCTGTACCCCTGGCCATGTCTGGTGTGATGTTGTACTGCTTTCTGTATTCCACTGCCCGCTTGCCCATCCATGATCTAAACACTGCATCTATGGCAAGCTCTAACTGCTTGTACGGATCTGCTGGAAATTTCTTGCCAGTCTCCTCAAATAGGGATTTGGATGAGTTTACAATAGTCTCAAGTACCACTGGATCAGAAAGATCTTTGCCCGCCGCCATGCTGTCTGATTTGCGAGCGTCTACACCTACAATAATTTTGCCAAGCATCTGCATTAACCTCCAGTAAGTGTCCCATGCAAATTCTGGCTTGCCACTTTGTTTCGCAAGCCCCTCAACTGTCTCGTCATTGAGGCCAAGGTTAAGAAGTGTATCCATCATACCCGGCATCGAGACCGGTGCACCAGAGCGAACCGATACCAAGAGCGGATTTTCACGGTCGCCAAACCTCTTTCCGGTCACTATTTCTAGGCGTCTTATGGATTTGCGAACTTCATCCATTAAACCATCTGGAAGGCGCCTACCACCTTCGTAAAATTTCTCACAAATTTCAGTAGTGATTATGAAACCAGGCGGAACTGGGAGGCCGAGCCTTGTCATCTCAGCAAGGCCTGCGCCTTTTCCCCCAAGCAACATCTTATTTCCCCCATCCGCCTCATCGAAGAAGTATATTGGTTTGACGATGTGCGGGGCTCTGCCAAAGCTGCTCTCTTCAGACATTACTAGATGGAATGATCTTTCCCATACGGCCTTAAAATGTTGTGTATATATTAACAGGCAAACCTAATTCGCGACTGTCCTCAATCAGCTCCGTGTCATAGGTCAGTCATTGTTATTCTTATTCTTCTTCTTCCTGTAAGGAATGTGTATGGCTTCATCATCGATATCTCTTGCAGCTTCTACCAAAGATTCGGGAAGTGTCGGGTGAGCATGAATCGTATCAGATATGTCTTGGCTTTTCATCTTAAGCCGAACCGCGAGCGCAACTTCTCCTATCATCTCGCCTGCGTGGGGTGCGATAATTAGGGCTCCTACAATTATTCCATCTTTTTCAAAAACCTTGAAAATTCCCTTTGTATCTCCAAGACAATTTGCCTTTGCACTTGCGGCCAGTGGAAATTCTCCAACCTTTCCTTCGAGCTTGCCCACAAAAGCGACCTCTGGATATGTAAAGACACAGACCGGTATAGTTCCGTAATCGATCTCGCCTCTTTTTCCCATTATGTTCTGTGCAGCAACCTCTCCTTGCTTTGATGCGACATGAGCAAGTTCGAAGATACCGGTTACATCTCCTACTGCAAAAATATTTGGAATCGTGGTGCGCATCTCTTGATTCACAGATATCCCTCTTTGGTCAAATTTTACATCACACTTCTTCAATTCAGTGGCGTTTATGGATGGTCTGCGTCCTATGCATGCTAACACCTTATCCGCCTCAATGGACTGCCCGCTACTCACCACCACTGCGCCATTATCCAAGATCTCTTCGACAGCTGTGCCTGTCATTACATTGATTCCATCTAAGCGCATGTACTTTTCAACGGTCTTTCCTATCTCTTCACTTTGAAGAGGCATCAGGTGCTCCTGCGCTTCAATCAATGACACTTTGCATCCAAACGAGTTAAAGATCGCAGAAAATTCGCACCCGCTGTAGCCACCGCCTATAATGACGATGGACTTGGGCAATTCTTCAAGTTCAAAAATTGTGTCTGTTGAAAGTATTCTATTTCCGAATGTCAAGTTGGGCAAGCAGAGAGGGTAGCTTCCTGTAGCGATAACAATGTTTTTGGTTTCCAAAATCTCGTGATTTACAATTATTTTATTTTGAGAGATCAGATGAGCTTCACCATGCAAAATATCGATGTTATTACTCTCCAGGAGAGTATTGATGCCCGATGCAAGCCTGCTAACTGTGCTTGCCATTTTTGACCTTACAGTTGTATAATTCAATTCGATATTTGCCTTCAAACCGTCCTTTCTTGCTGCAGCAGATCTTCTTATGATATCTCCTATCGAGTGCAGATATTTCGTTGGAATACATCCTCTTTGTGTGCATGTCCCACCAAGCCCATTTTTTTCAATAATACAGACTTTGCCACCGAGCTGCGCTGCCCTAATAGCACACGTGTATCCGCCTGGTCCCGCACCTATTATTATAGCATCATACATATAGACAGGAATTTGTGGCAGTTGGCAATAATAAAATTGCCTATCTTCTAAGATTCCACTCTTTGCTGCTGTATTTTTGTTCTGCCAGCCATCTGGCACGAACGATCTCTTTTGTAGTCAGGGCATCAGTTATGAGCTTGGATTCAAATTTTGCAGCAAAACTGGTTTTGAGAGATGTTGCCATGTCATCAAATGTTGTCCGTGCCAGGCTGGTCACCCTTTCCTTTGCGTCTTTGATTATCTTGTCTCTGAGTTTTTCAGAAGGAACTTTTAGTACAGAAAACATTTTGTTTACATCGACACCTAACAGTATAGTGCCGTGTTGAAGCAATACTCCATTTCTTCTCGTCTGTGCATTACCCGAGACTTTTTTGCCCGCTATGACTATGTCGTTGAGTGGGACAAAATTTGCATCAAATCCCAACCTGTTTATGGACATCACAATGGCGTCGCAAATCCACCTATATGATTCCATAATGTTTTTGGGATATTCTCTTGATATGAAGGAGTAGGTTAACTCACATTCATGCAGCACGGCCCCGCCTCCCGTCAATCTCCTCACAACATCAACTCCAATTTCTCTACATTTTGCGAAATTGACTTCCTCATTCATGCTCTGAAAGTATCCGATTGAGACAGCTGCTGGAAGCCACCCGTAGATTCTGAGAATCGGCACCTCACCTACGGTTTCCATCAAAGCCTCGTCAATTGCCATATTAGTCACTGCAGGGTTAAATCCAGTCTCCAGTGTCCTTATCTTGTCATATTTTATTGTGCTGCTCATTACGTCTTGCAACCAACTATCGCTTCTGCCAGAGATGTAGAGTTAAACCCATAAACCTCGATGTCCTCCAGACAATTATCAATTTCTTGCTTGAGCGTTTCTCTTTCTAGTTTCTTGCCAACTAGATTCGCTTCAAGAATTTCTAAAGCTTCTTCTGGGTAAAGGAAAAAGTCTCCGGAGATAGTGATGCGGCTGATGGTATTTTCTATTTCATCATATTCTAGCATTATCCTAACAAGTTTCTCAGATTTGTATATGTTATGAGCTCTTCTCATTCGTAGCCACTTTGGTCTGTATTTGAGAAGGCCGCCACCTCAGATTTGGTCGCCGTGCTGCTGCAACTTCATCTAGCCTGCCAACAGGTGTCGACAGAGGTGATTGCTTGACAATTTCTGGATGTTCTTTCATTTCACTTGCTATCTTTTTTAGTGCTAGTGCAAATCTATCTAATGTTTCTTTGCTCTCAGTCTCGGTAGGCTCTATCATTAAAGCTTCGGGGACTATTAGAGGAAAGTAAATCGTTGGTGGATGGAAACCATAGTCCATGAGCCTTTTTGCTATATTCAGAGCGCTCTTTTCACCGAATCTCTTAGTAGACAGAACAAACTCATGAGCGCAGCGGCGGTCGTATGCAAGGTCAAAATTGTCTCTTAGAAGGCTTTGAAGGTAATTGGCGTTCAATATAGCATGCTCTGATACTTTCCTTATTCTCGTGCCCCAAGAATGGATGTATGAATATGCCCTGACATGCATTCCGAAATTTCCATAAAAGGATCGAACCCTTCCAACTGATTTTTTACGGGCATAGTCAAGAGAATATCTGTTGTCCAACTGGACTACTTGCGGTATAGGCAAATAATCTGTAAGAAATGATTTCACTCCCACTACCCCTGCCCCGGGGCCGCCTCCACCATGCGGCGTTGAAAATGTCTTGTGCAGATTAAGATGAAGAATATCAAAACCTTGATCGCCTGGCCGTGTGATTCCTAAGAGAGCATTCATGTTTGCACCGTCGCAGTACATCAAAGTCCCATTCTTATGCGCAAGGTCCGCGATCTCGGCGGTGTTCTCATCGAAAAGTCCCAGGGTATTGGGGTTAGTCAACATAACGATTGCTACTTCCGGACTAAGTGACTCTTTGAATTTCCCTATGTCCATGTTTCCGCGTGAATCAGAAGGGATTGTGATTGTCTTGAGCTTGCACATTGAAGCTGTAGCAGGATTCGTGCCGTGGGCTGAATCTGGTATTATGGCTTTTGTCCTTTTTTCTCCGTTGTCTTTAAAGTAAGCTTTTGTCATTATAATTCCCAAGAGTTCACCCTGCGCCCCAGCTGCTGGCTGCAGAGAAAAATCATCCATCCCGGTGATACTTTTCAGATACTCCTTTAGCTCCCACATCAATTTCAGTGACCCTTGAGCGGACTCCACTGGAGATAGAGGATGGAGGTTGTTGAAGCCTTCGGCCCTTGCAGCATCTTCATTAACTTTTGGATTGTATTTCATCGTGCATGAACCAAGAGGGTAAAACCCGATATCAACACCGAAATTCATCCTCGACAGGTTTGTGTAATGTCTAACAACATCTATTTCGTTTAGATCAGGGATCGGCAGCTCCTCCTTTCTGACAACATCTATTGGCAACTCAATATAGACATCTTCTTCTTCTTGAATGTGCCCCGTATTTTTCTCCTCTTCATATTCAAAAATTGTTTTCATTGCTTCTTCATTCTCCATTTACGGCAGAAATGAAATCCTCAATATCTTGGATAGAATTCATCTCAGTACAGCAGATCAATAGATTATCTTCACCTAAATTAACCCCTCCAAGTATTCCTTTTTTGAGTAGTCTTGACTCAATGGCATTTGCAGACTCTGGAGCCTTTACTATAAATTCATTGTAGAAAGATTTGGTATTCAGATTTCTAAAGCCGATCCTTGCTAATTTTTCATTCAGCAGATGCGCTCTAGCATAAGAGAGTTTTGCAACTCTTGTCAAACCGCTCCTACCCATCAGCGAGAGATATATAGTTGCGGCAAGAGCCATTAGAGCCTGGTTGGTTGTTATATTGCTTGTTGCTCTTTCCCTTCTGATATGTTGTTCTCGCGCCTGAAAAGTGAGTACAAAGCCCCTGTTGCCTCTCAAATCTGTGGTCATGCCACAGATCCTACCCGGAAGTTTCTTTAACAAGAAATCTTTGACAGCTAGAAATCCCAGATAAGGTCCACCGAAGCTCAATGGTATACCAAATGACTGTCCTTCTCCCGCCACAATATCTGCTCCATAATTTCCCGGAGGCTCAAGGATTGCAAGTGAAGTTGGTTCTACAATACAAGTGGTAAAGAGGGCACCTATTCTATGCGCTTGATCTGCCAAATAATGCAGGTTTTCTATATTACCGTAGAAATCAGGATTCTGGGCTATTATACAAGCGGTATTGTCATCTATCTTGTCCGTGAGTGTAAGTTCAGCTGCATCGCAGTAAGTCTGTAATACCTCCAGATACTGAGGATGTAGTCCTTCCTTTACGAAAATACGGGTCCGTCCGGTATAAGAGCATGAAAGCAAAGCTGCCTCAGACAAAGCAGAGGCACCTTCGTATAATGACGCATTTGCAACATCCATCCCTGTAAGAAGGCACATGAAGGATTGAAATTCATATATGGCCTGCAAGGTCCCCTGGCTCATTTCTGCTTGATATGGGGTGTATCCTGTAAAGAGATCCCCTCTTGCTAGTAGGTGGCCCACAGCTGACGGGATATAATGATTGTAAGCCCCTGCTCCGACAAAATATCGCAATAACTTGTTTGTATGGGCAAGACCTTTCATATGCTGTATTAGTTCAAGCTCGCTCTTTGGCTGAGCCAGATTTAGTTTATTATCTGTGAAAGGAGGACTCAACTCTTTGACTAGGTCATTTATGGAACCTACTCCGATCAACTTTAGCATTTCTTGTATGTCTTTTTCCGTTGCAGGTATGTAATCCATCGATTTCTGTTGCTCTTATTTTATTTCGCCAATATATCTGTCATACTTTTCCTTTGTCATGAGATTTTCAAACTCTTCAGTGTTTGATGGTTTGATCCTTGCGATCCATCCCGAGTCGTATGGAGATTGGTTTATCAGTTCAGGTTTTTCAATAAGCTCTTCATTGACCGCTACGATCTCCCCGCTGATAGGTGTGTAAATGTCAGAAGAAGCTTTTACCGAATCGACTATGGCAATAGTCTGCCCTTGTCTGAAGATGCCTCCAGCTTTTGGCAATTCTATTGAAACTATATCACCGAGTTGTTCTTGAGCAAAATCAGAAATTCCAACTATTGCCAATTCTTTCTCCTCCTCCTCCTCTTTTTCTATCCTGATCCACTCATGTTCTTTTGTAAATTTTAGCTCTGACACAATTCGTTTCTTTGGGCAAACATAAAACATAAAACCTTATCTTTTTTTAGCTATGGAACATTCCAATTATCTTGCATAGATGCAAGGATGATCATGGTGGTGGCATGCTTTGTTTTCGTCTGTAGAACCTTGTGCTCGATATTTTAGCCTCATAGCGCTTGTCTCCAATGCCAATCTGAATTGGTTGACTCGGCAAGGTTTCGACTGGTACAAAGCAAAATCCAATAGACTTTCTAAGTGTCGGCGAATAACTTCCGCTTGTCACAAATCCCACTTCCGTACCATCAATGAAAACTTTGTTGCCGTGCCTTGCTATTCTCTTTTCCAGAACTTCAAAACCAACAAGCTTTCTTGATGGTTGACTATTGCTCAACGCTTTTTTTCCTATGAAATCTTGCTTCTTCTCAAACCTGATCGTCCATTTTAACGGAACTTCTAAGGGGGTGGTGTTTTCATCCATGTCATTTCCATAAAGCATTAGACCAGCTTCAAGCCGTAACGTGTCTCGTGCACCCAATCCAGTGGGCTTGATTCCAAATGTTTCAGAATACTGCATCAACTTGTGCCATACTTCTATCTTTGAAGAATCAAAGAATATCTCAAATCCATCTTCTCCTGTATAACCGGTCCTCGAGAGCATGCATTCTATTCCCCCAATATTTACATCGATAACGTGAAATGGTTTAATAGACTGCAGGTCAGTTTCTACCAATTTCTGTAACACATCAGATGCGCGCGGACCCTGTATTGCTAGCAGACCAGTTCTATCACTTACGTCCTCGACTTGCGCTAATCTTGAATGTTTCCAGATCCAGTCAAAGTCTTTGTATCTATTTGATGCATTAACTACTACAATAAAACGTTCGCGTGTAAGCCTGTAAACAATTATGTCGTCGATTATGCCACCATTTTCGCAGCACATAGGAGAATACATTGCTTGATGATCGCTCATCTTTTCAAGGTCGTTTGTTACCAGCTCCTGAAGGCAGAAAATAGAGTGATGACCTCTAACTTCGAAGCGGCCCATATGCGAGACATCAAATAACCCTACATTTGTCCTTACATTGACATGTTCGTCCACGATCCCGGAGTACTGAAGTGGCATCTCCCATCCATGAAAATTCACAATTTTTGCACCAAGCGACTTATGAATGTCATAGAAAGGGGTTCGCACAGGCGATCTAAGATGAATCCTTATTATTGAGTATAACGTTCTGATTAAAAGACTAACAAAAGAAGTGAACTAAAGGATTATGGCAGGACTTGAAAAAAAGCCTGAATGGCTTCGCATTCGATTGCCTTCTGGGCAAAACTATGTAAACATAAGGCAGACCATCGCTTCGCTCGGCTTACACACGGTTTGCGAAGAAGCACGATGCCCCAACATAGGCGAGTGCTGGGGAGGAGGGACAGCCACGATTATGATCATGGGAGACACGTGCACAAGAGGCTGTAGGTTCTGTTCAGTAACCAGTGGCAGACCATTGTTTCTTGACCCATACGAACCCCACAAAGTTGCTAAAGCGATCAAAAAGTGGGGGTTGAGATATGTTGTGCTTACATCGGTATGCAGAGACGATTTGCCTGACGGAGGGGCGAATCATATGGCAAAAACAATAAAGTCAGTTAAGGTGCAGTGTCCGAAAACAATAGTTGAACCTCTTATCCCTGATTTCCAAGGCAATCGTCATGCTCTGGGGAAGATAATAGAGGCAGGTCCTGAGGTTATAAGCCATAATATCGAAACCATAGCCCGACTCTCGCCCTTGGTTAGAGATCCACGAGCCACCTATCAGCAGTCCTTGAGTGTCCTAGAAATGATAAAAGAGATTGATTGCAAGATCTATACAAAGTCGTCTATAATGCTTGGACTAGGAGAAACCGAAGAGGAAGTTATGCAGGCAGCCAAGGACTTAAGGGCTGTAGGAGTAGACATAGTTTCCATGGGCCAGTATTTGCAACCTACCAGCAGACATCTTCCAGTCAAAGAGTACATTTCCCCAGAAAAATTTGACTCCTATAAGAAAAGGATTGAAAAGTTGGGATTTGCCTATACTGTCGCCGGTCCGTTCATCAGAAGCTCGTACAAAGCAGGAGAATTGTTCATCAAAAACATGATTAATAGACGACAGTAGCATCGGCGGCATCAACAATTACAGAAATTAGATCTTATCATTACAAGATAGAAAACAGGCATAAGACTACCGCGCATTACCGCTTCATGCCGGATGCAAGCTCTGTTATCTTTTTGTCCCAGGAAGTGGCCTTGATCACCCCACTCGCAACGAGTATTCCCTGAGAGCCAAGCTCTATTGCCTTAGAGACATCCTCCTTGTCTGATATCCCTGCTCCACAGATGATTCTTGAGCGTGATCCTGCTCCTTCTATCGACTTGGTTATTACCGTAGGATTTTCCTTTGAGACGGCTTTTCCGCTGCCGATTAACTCGGGCGGCTCTATGGCGATAAAATCTGGTTCAAAGGTTGATATCTCGACTACTTCCTGCGGTTCTTGTGCACAGACGATTGATACCATTCCAAGCCTTCTTAGCCGTTTTACCAGGCTTGCAATTGAGTTCATTTCTATTCGATGCTCGCTGTGATTTATCAGTGATCCTATTGCACCATACGACTTCGCAATCTCGGGTACCGTAAAGCCAGTACTTGGACCCATTTTTTCGTCATCAACATGCTGACAAATTACTGGTATCTCTACCTCCTTTGCAATCAGAGCCAGCACAGGGTGGGGCGGAGCAAGTATTATTTCTACCTGTATCTCCTCTGCAACTTTACGTGCTGTTTCACCTAATCTGATTGCTCCATCTGCAGAAATCTCTTCATAATTTTTGAAATTGATGATTAGAGGATTTTTCAATGTTTACTACTGCCAGCTTTGGTCTGCTTTGTAGCAGCAGCCTTTGTAGCTGCGGCCTTGCTCTTACCATTCATTATCTCCTCTAAATCTCTGAATTTGCTCTGCAGCTTTGACATTCTAGCTTCGTAGCCTTTGTTGTATTCTAATTCGTCTGGAACAAGCGTGGCTGGATGGATAAAGCCTTGGTTTCGCATTATCATGGCTCGCTCAGCTGCCCTCATCCTCTGTAAATCCCAGTCGGCGGTCCCAAACCCATCGTGTGGGCCTGTCAGCTTCCCATTGCGCATGCTAAAAAGCAGGCATGATACGATCGGGATAGAATAATTAAGTGATGCAGCAGAGTTGAGTTTGACTGGCATCAATGGCATATGGTGGCTTCCTCTTGTATTGCCGGCTACAAAATGAGGTTCATTGAATGAGCTGCCAGCTTCTTCTGTGGCTGGAAAATTCTTTTGGGTCCTAACTATCGCTATTGGGTCGTCTTTGCCGACGTAAGTACCAGCAATGTTGTGAAGCCTGTCAGTAGATGCTGATACGATCTGATCATTACCGTCCCCTGACATGACGGAATGGACAACATATCGACCTGGATACATTAGTGATGCTTCAAGCTCCGCTTTGTCTTCCCACAATTTCAACTCGGCGACCTTGCCACTCATAACGTCCATTATTCTAAAAATCACGCCTTCTGCAAGCCGTTCATTGATAAGAAGCCCCGTGTTGCTGCCAGCATCTACAAACATACGCCACAGCGGTAGGTTGAACGCACCTGGCTCCGTTTTGTCTGCTGCAAATATACAAAATACTTCACTCGGACGCTCCTCCATTTCGATTTCTGCGACGCCTGGTCCCAACCCTTTAATGTTGCCAGAGAATGCGTCCTTGAGAAGGTCTTGTCCTGCCCCGTATAGTCCCTGATCTTTTGCCAGTTTTGTTCCTTCTGTGAAGGCGTCCCAAGCAAGCTTGTGGATTTTGTCATCCTCCACACCTCTACTATGAGTCATCACTATGTGTATGTCATCACCTGTATAACCTACGTACTGATCAATTAGAAGCCCCTTTGCATTTTTGACCACAAAGTTCCTAACCGTATCTAAAAGTTCTATGCTTGGACAAGTGTGGCCGCCTATCCCGCCGATATCGGCCTTGATAGCACTAATTGTAACTCGCATAATAAGACAAAGTCGTGACTTATCGTTTAAAAACCCTTCCGATAGGTTACAAATTACAGCTCAACTGAAAACTCCAAGAATTTGTTGACGGCTGTACGCACAAATTTCATACATCACAGGCGAAATACAAATAAAGCCCATGGGGCGTTCCTGCTCTATGAGCGCTAGCAAAAAGCCACACATGAACCTAGTTGTTACGGGTCACGTCGATAATGGTAAATCAACTACTGTAGGTCATTTATTGGTTGATCTGGGTGCGATTGACCAGAGAACCATCGAGCAATATGCAAAAGAATCTGAAGCAACGGGCAAAGGTGATACCTTCAAGTATGCATGGGTTCTAGATAGCATCAAAGACGAACGCGAAAGAGGTATTACCATCGATCTCGCTTTCCAAAAGTTTGAAACATCCAAATATTTCTTTACTCTAATTGATGCCCCAGGTCACAGAGACTTTATCAAAAACATGATCACGGGTGCGTCAGAGGCTGATGCATCAATTCTGGTGATTTCTGTAAAGCCTGGTGAAATGGAAGCAGCGATTGAACCAGGAGGACAAGGAAGGGAACACGCTTTCCTTGCAAGGACACTTGGAGTGAATCAACTCATAGTGGCACTAAACAAGATGGACGACGCGGGATTCCAAGAATCACGTTACAAGGAAGCGAAAGAAGCAGTTGAAAAAATGCTCAAGTTAGTAGGATATAATACAACCAAGATCAACTTTGTCCCGATCTCTGGCTGGAAAGGTGACAATTTGGTTAAAAAATCGGAGAATATGCCTTGGTATAAGGGACCTACTCTTGCTGAGTCTCTTGACATTTTGGACCCTCCAGAAAAGCCGGTAGGCAAGCCTCTGAGAATCCCGGTACAAGATGTATATTCAATTACAGGCGTGGGGACAGTCCCAGTAGGCAGAGTGGAAACAGGTAGGATGAAACCCGGCGAGAAAGTCATTGTGATGCCATCTGGTGCGGCTGGCGAGATCAAGTCAATAGAGACTCATCACACGCAGCTAGAGTCTGCAGAAGCAGGTGATAATGTAGGCTTTAACCTGAGAGGTGTTGATAAGAAGCAGATCAAGCGAGGTGACATGATTGGCGCTGCAGGCGACCCTCCAACAGTTGCTAAGGAGCTCGAAGCTCGTCTGATCGTAATTCACCATCCAACAGCAATTGCTCCGGGATATACGCCAGTTTTGCATACACATACTGCACAGGTTGCTGCGACGATCTCACATTTTGTCTCAAAAATTGACCCTAGAACAGGTGCAACAACAGAAGAGAACCCGAAATTCCTCAAGACAGGCGATGCTGCCATTGTCAGGATCAAGCCTGTAAGACCTCTACCAATTGAGACATTCAAGGACTTCCCAGAAATCGGGAGGTTTGCGCTGCGAGATATGGGTACGACAATTGGCGCAGGAGTCGTACTGAATGTTACTGACAAATACGATCCGAACAAAAAGTAAAGTGAACTATAGAAATGCCACAGGCAGCAAGAATCAAACTAACCAGCACCAACCTTACGACACTCGAAGGCGTTTGTAACGAGATAAAAGGGATTGGCGAAAAGACAGGTATACGATTGCGGGGGCCCCATCCACTTCCAACAAAGAAGCTCAAGGTAGTTACTAGAAAATCTCCTGCAGGACAGGGAACAAACACTTGGGACAAGTATGAAATGCGTATCCATAGGCGCGTAATCGACGTTGGGGCAGATGACAGGGCCATCAGACAGCTGATGCGTCTAAAAATCCCAGATGATGTGTATATCGAAGTCTCTTTAACCCAATAATTTACTAATTTTTTTGTAAGAGCTTTTAGGAACCCTGATGTGCTGCGAGGCCTCAGGATGCAGGATTTTTGCCATTATTTCAAGACCTACCACGGTACGGGGCCCTGGTTTGCTAAAATACGCGTTCGCATTGACTGCGTAGACATTTCCATTTTTGACTGCTTGAAGTGATTTCCACTTTCCATTGCTCGCAAGGACTGGCAATTCTTTCAAGGTTCGTTCCACGTTAAAACCGCATGGCATAAGTACAATAATGTCTGGATCCATCTGTACTGCTTCTTCTATATCCATTCGCCTAGATGGTTCGCCGACAGTGCTTAGGCCATTTATGCCACCAGCATATTCAACCATCTGAGGTACCCAGTGTCCTGCAGTGAAAAGCGGTTCAATCCACTCAATACACAGGACATTAGGTCTAAACTTTATCTTCATGCTGCGCACACTGTCTATACGATTTTGCAGAGAAGTTACAAGTTTTCGTCCCTCACGAACCCTTCCTATTCTTTCAGCTAGATCCATTATGCTGACAAGTATATCATCAAGATCGTGGGGGTCAAGAATTAGCACATCCGGTTGGTTGCCAAGAATGTTCACTGCTTTGTTTATCTCTTTAGTAAATGGCGAGCAGACTTCGCAAAGCCCTTGCGCAACAATGAGATTAGGACTGACACTTTTCAGGGCATTTTCGTCTACCACATAAATGTCCTTGCCTGAACGCATGAGTTCGACTACTTTGTTGTCTATATCACGCGCTGTCATCTCATCGGGGTCAAAAGAGGACCGTATTATCTGAGGTTTTTTCCTTGCCTGCGGTGGAAACTTGCACTCATGTGTTACGCCCACTACTTGACTTCCTGCACCCAGTTCATAAAGTGTCTCTGTTGCGCTGGGAAGAAATGATACGATCCTCATGGTAGCTTATCAACAAAATTTCATCTCTTAAAAATCTGACTGATTATATTTTATCGCAGTAGCTTGAGGTTCCTGCTTAATTGTAAGGCGCTAGATGCATCTAAAACCGGGTCGGAATTAATTGTCGCTATATCGCAATTTAAGAAATCCATCCCTTTTGTCCAATCACATCACAATAGATTATTATCGGGAATCTTTCACATACCACTCCCTTTGCGCGATATTATCTCAACAATCCCTAATAACATTATTAATATTATTATCAGCGTTATTATGTTTCACGCTTTGTTGTCTTGTACTTCCGTCCTTCAACTTGTATTCGCACAGGAGCAGACCCGACTCGAAGCAGTTACTGATCAAGGTACATTCAAAGTTCAAATAATTTGGACTTCAAACGCGATTGGCAGTGCGAATATGTTTGAAGTTCATTTTTTTGATCCGGAGACGGGCAACGAAATTGAAGATGTCAAGTATGATATTTCAGTTTACAGAGAAGACAAACTTGAGGTTCAGCGGCCAGACCAAGTATCGGTGCTTCAGGAAATTTTCTTTGAAGATGTTGGATCCTATGAAATAAGAATAGATGATGTTGAAGATCTGGGGGAGCGCACCTCAATACCAATACAAGTTACGCCAGAATTTGGAATTAATGTGTTAATTCTTTCCGCGGCTGCGCTTAGTATAGGAATGCTCGCTGCAAGGCTAAATGGTAACAATTTATTTAGGCGCACCCTAAATTGATCGTAATGGCGAAAAGCAAATTCTTCTTGGTCTTCTTGATTGCCATACTGCTTACTGCAAATTTCAGCGTAACAACTTTACTCGGCAGTGCCGCTTATGCTCAAGAAGGTGCCATGCTGAAAACTACTGACAAGGGGACACTTGATATTCGCTTAACCCCTACGTGGAGCGAAGGGGGGCAGGCTGCTTTTAATGTGAGTTTCCTCAACCCTGGCACAGAAACCGTGCATGAACACCAAGATTATGATTTTAGGATATTAAAAGATGGTCAACAAGTTTTCAGTGCTGCAAGTCAAACAGGTCAGGCTGTTCTTCACAATGTAGAGGGTACATTGACAGTCCCGTATACGTTCCAAGAGAACGGAGATTACACGATACAACTGTACCTTGCTGGAATAGGTCTCCCTGCAATACCTAGTGATGAAGAAGCCACATTTCCTATCACAGTAGTCCCTGAATTTCCTGCTGGAGGGATTGTCGCTGCTTTGCTAGTTGGATCCCTGACAACTGCCGTAGTACTTTCACAAAGGTTTAGGTTAATCTAGGATATTTTTTC
>DAINRW010000006.1:0-27655 GCA_036741615.1 Nitrososphaera sp. | reverse complement strand
TAGCTAACGTGACGCCTATTCCAGCTGCTACCGCTACAGCACCAATTATTACTGCTAACCTTGCTTTTCTCATCATCGAAGTCATAATGAACGATATCTACCACTACATTTCCTCATATACAAGCTAACCGCCCCAGGATAGAATCATTACGAACGTATGGATAATGAGGAAAATTCTGGCGTACCATGCTATAGAATGAAAACCAATCCGTGTGTTCTCTTGTGTATAATCAAATCCTCTTTGCTTGATGCAATATAACCACAGATTTCACAGTTTACCGTCATCTCATCTAGGCTCTTTGGAATGCCCACAATGAATACATCCTCAAACTCAGTAATTGAATAACGATCTGCAAGCTCAGGAACTGACTTTATAAAGTCATGCAGGAGTTTCCTTATTTCATCCTTAGAAACTCCAAGTTTTTCTAGGGCTATCTCAAGCTCATCTTCAGAAAGCGAGATGTAAATAGTATCATGGGACGGGATAATTTTGTCCATAAGATAGTCGCTAATCTTCCTAGCAAGTTCATTATCGCCAGCACAGTTTATAATTACTGGGGGCAAGGGAGTAATTTTATGTCAATAATTATACTATAATTTAATTTCTTTTAGACTATTTTATTTTTAGCCCTCTATCTATTTCGTGTATGTTATCTTGCAAGATCTTGGTTAACTAGTGACGGTAACGGTCTCATGGACAATGATATTGTTCAACAAGCATATCTATCGGGGTAACCCTAGAAAGATAGGTATATTTTGCTCCTACAAAGGCTTCAATAGTTCAAGTTTTAAGCTGGATAAACAAATAATTTATGCAGTAAGCTAGCGCCGCTCGCCTTTTACGATTGTTCTATAAAAGAGATCGAAAATTACTGGCAACTCTAGATAGTCAATCAGTATTGCTACCCATGCAGCATAATATGGGATTTCTACCGACCCCGATGGTGAACCAAAAAAGCTATCGTAAACTACTTCGTCAGTAATCCAGAATATGTGAAATATCTGAATGGCCAGCATTGATAGTAAGAGTGAATTTTTTATAGAGTTTTTTTCATGCTTGTATATGCTAAGAGCATAGTACGTTAGGCCAGCTATTAGCGCTGGAATCTCGACATAATCTATGACTATGAAGAATATAAAAAGTAGGCTTCCTTGTGGTACACCAAGGACGCTCTCTCCTGTTATCCTCTGTATGACCACGTCAGCGGTAAGCCAATAGAGGTGAATCAGTTGAAGCGAAATCAGTGCAAATGCTATCCTTAGATTCAGATTCTCGTATCTGTGCCAGAACCCTACCAGCTTTTGCACAGTGGAGGACATGAACAACTAGGCTTGCTAATAGATAATTAATAGGTCTGTAAAAATGTTAGTGTCTTTCTTCGATATATGCTGACTAAATTCCTGAGGATTCTACACAGAATAATACTTCTAAGCACTCACATTGCAGATCAGATAAAACCACTATCAAGATCCTTTATCGGCTTTGTCCAATTCCTAGGATATGATGTAGTAATTATATCTTAAGATGGATAGTCGTTTTCATTCATTTATTGATCACTGTATTTGTGAGTGATGCTAATGTTACCATGCTGCATCTTTTCATTCTTCCATTGCTTACTGCCAGGATTCTGCCGCCGTAGTCATCCCAATCCTCGATAAGGACTAATGTAATTTCATCATAGAGGTACAATAAATACCGAGCTTGCAACTGAAAGGAAGAACAGAAAGAATCCAGAAGGTGGATAAAGAAGAAAAAGAAAAGAATTACTGGATTAACTTACATAGTGAACAGAATTAGAGCATGCAGGAATGACAATGACATAATGGTGTTATATCTTTGATGATGCAGCACAAACAGCACAAGCATACAGCGTTGGTCAACTATGCGTAATTTAATAGTCCGGAAAAACGTTGCCCTTTGTCTTCGGGCTAATGGATATTCCCTGATATGCAGTAGAGGTCTCTCTGGACTTTCTTTACCCTACTTGGCATTATTCTTCCGCGTCTAGCTTAGAGTTTTTTATGGAAGAACTTAATGTAATACGCTTGGTTGTTCTTTCAGCTACTGCTACCTTTGAATCCGTTATTCTGTGATTCTTGTCTATATGCTCTCTTAACTCTCTCTTGGAGTTAAAAAACTCGCCACATGAGTTGCATCTGGAAATTTTGGGTGTCATATTGCCCCATTCTTTGACCTCTTTACCTCGTCAAACAACGTAGTGTAAACGCTAAATGATTATAAAAATGATTGGGAGTATGGTTAATCTTTGATATTTTTTACAAACCTTTCACAAAGTATCATAGATTTGAATAAACTTATTTTGAGTATCAGGGGGAAGTCTCATCTCAAATACAAATTTACCCTCAAGATAATCTCAGATTTACTCCTCTTTTTCTAGGAGTTCCTATCCTATCAAGCACGAATACGCTGATAAAAGGTTCCTACTTGAAGGCATTCCTTGCTTTTTGACGAAAAGCTCCCATAGGTATCCATTAAGTTCAACTTTTGGCTGGAAGAAAGACAAAATATTTTTCCTCCCTCCAAGGTATCAAATTGCATATTATCCAGTCATCTGTTGTCTGGCTTCGTTATACATGATGACGATAATAATAATTAGGGCTACAGCAAAGGATAGATGAAAGGATATCTTTTCTATAGGAGCAGATCAACTCAAATAACAAAGCCAGAAATACGGCATATTCAAGATTCAGATAGATACTATTAGGCCGCTGCTGACGACATGGAAAAAGTTGAAGCAGATTTATGCAATAAGGAACTATTGAACAGTAGTAAAGACATACAGGAGACAGATAGGTTGCTTGCAGAATTTGACGCTTTAGAATGGCTGTAGGGGCAAATAGCAGTTTAGTCTTAATAACAGAGATTCAGTTGGATATAAGACACTGCTGTAGTATATTGCGTATAAAGATGAAGTGTTAAAAGTACTCACAACCCTTCACAAGCTGGAAGTGCATATGATAGTCAATATGAAGTGATAAATTGCTCGTCAATCCTAATGTTTTCTTGCCAATGCCTTAGCATCATCTCATCGGGTTATTTTAATAACTCCTACTGAGCGATACAGAAATATCAAAATTCCACATACATTCGAGTCTGGGCATTTCTATATCTTATATCTATCTATCTATCTTTTCTAACTGAATATTGCATGTAAATATACGAGGAGTGAGAATTTTATATAATAATTAGACCATAGCCTTATCTTTTGCTAATAGTGGTGTTCTATTCTGGAAATAACGATAAAACTGTCTCCATTATTGGCTATTGCAACAAAGGCGGTTGGGAGAATATGACAAAGACTCCCCCAACTATTCCAATAGACATAGCATCAGGACACAGACCTTCAAGCTTCATGTGCTGTAACTGTGCTACGACTCCAGCTGATTTCTTCGTAACAAACGGCTCCTTAGAAAACCCAACTGAGGTAGTTGCACTCTGCTTTCAATGTTATGTGCATAAGAGGAGATGGATATGGCGAATAATCAAGGAAAGCAACGGCAAGAAGTAAAATACTTTAGTTGTTAGTTTTGTTGATGCGCTCGGACGAGTAGTTGTTGTAATCTCATGTCTTGTCATTCTGATGCTTACATGAATGTTATGAAGATTAAGGAGAATAAGGAGAAAAAACAAGAGGACGACAATAGACCTGACTTACTTTCTTTTTTCCTATACTGCTTTATCTAGTTCTCTCTTGACTGTGAGGATTTGAGTGATAATCTCAGGCTTGTGCTCAGCCATCAAAAATAGCAGATTTTGCTTTAGGATTTCTATATGCTCCTCTAGCACTTTTATTGCCTCCTCAAACTGCAAAGTCATGCTCCATTAACCCGGTAAATCCAGATGTTTGTAATTTAGGGTATGTAGGTTTCGTCCCTAATACAGTAAATGGCAGCCCTTTACCAATATTGGGATGTATGTCGGTATCGCTCAATGAGTACTTTTATCATACAACAAGCCTCGGGCTCGGAGAATATGTTGCGATCGGATGCAAAAGCTTCCCAGTAAACCTTGCTCTTTCCGGAACTTCTAAAGGGGTTCATTGATGGCTCTCAGATTCGCGCTAACGAGACTCTCTGGCTTCAAAAAGAAGTAGCAGGGTCTCTTCGCAAGCTTGCAAATCATGTTTAGGTTATAGTTTCTCTGCATGACTGTCCATGTCGTATCATCAAAACATCCTTTTTTCCTTGTTTAATACTCAAATCGAGGCTGACCTCCAATAAACCAAACAGGTTGCAGATCAAAGTAAGCAAGAAAAGCGTCAACCATCCTCATACTGGTAAGAGACAGTCTTCCGCTTTCTTTCTCATAACGTAGGAGGACGTCAAGATTACTCCAGGCCGATGAGTTTTGGGCTAGTCTTTGAAGAGCAAAGGGATGTATAAGTAATTCTATCTTATACAGTCCAAGTCACGATAATTGCAACGGTAGTAACTACACGGATATGATGAGTTGCAGAAAAACATACAGTTAAAAGTTGAAGAGTTCTTAGAGACGGAGCAATCTTTTATAATATTGCACAAGATCCCTTACAAAAACAGTTTTTCTCATACAACATTCCATTGTGAATTTATCTTAGTAGTATGTGTCAATCGCCATGAAACAGAGATGAGACAAAGAAGCAGAACTGACATAATAGGAGATATTTTAGATGCTGCAAATGATAGTGGCGGTATTGCGAAGACTAAGTTGATGTACAAGGCTTTTCTTAGTTATACACAACTGAAAGAGTATCTGCCCTTTCTGATTGAAACGGGGTTACTTCACTATGAATTAAATACTCAAACCTTTAAGACTACTCAAAAAGGCCTTAGGTTTCTTACCACTTACTATCGGATTGGTGAGACGATGAAGATACCATCAATACAACAGCAACAGATCATGACAAAAGGAGAAAGATGAGGACTGGGACAGAGATATAAAATAGAGATTGTTAATGAATCATCAGATTCTTGTTGAATTTAGAAGATTACAATTCTAATAACATCAACTATCTTTGCAGAGGTAAAGAAAGAAGGTTCAGTGTAGACATAAAGAGAAGCCCCAGTGTGCCACCAAGGCATATAATGATCGCTGGACCAGCATTTTTCGATACCGTACCACTCCATCATAATAACATCGTTCAAAAGAGCAGAGGATTGATCTGCTCATGTGGGGCTTGAATGCCAAACCTTACCATGAACAATTCCAGGCAAAAATATCTATTATGGACTGCATCATGCCAGACGGTACAAGAATTTTATAAAAACATACTTATCCTATAAAAGCTACATCATAATGTTTCATGTCATCATCAACATCAGGCAACAATGAGTTCAGATGCAACGAATGTGGCATCACATTTACAACAGTTCAAGACAAGGAGGAACACATGAAGTTAGAACACAGAGAAAGTAAGGGCCCTGCAGGGGTCAAGTGAGCATATAACGCTCAAAGTAATCAAGGGCAGGAACCCACACATACATCTTCAAGTTGAGTTTCCCCGATGGAAAAAAACTGCGTCACCTCTACCAGAGTGCAAGCCTCTTGTCTTTTATTTTTAGCCCCTCAAACGCCTCTTGTTTTGTCATCAGCATGGAGTGAGAGTTTTACTCACGATCAGAAATGGACACACATAACTTATGTAGGCACTGACTGACCCGCCTGATCAGGTCTCTGCCAGTACATGAAATATTTCATTGCAGCAATCACACTATATTTTTTGTCGGAGGAGCAGCTCAAACACAGCGGCTGCACCATCGCCCTGCTATCCAATTATTTCTGCTGTTAGATTATTATTTTCAAAGAAATAGTGATCTAAATCAGTTCAATGTTCGGCCTAATAGTGAGCGTCCATTAGATGGGGGCTGCGGCCATTATGGATAATAAAAGTATAAAATTACTCCCAATTTAAGATGCTCCAGGGAAAGTTGAGAACAAATTGTTATTTGTTGGCTTGTTCTTTAATCTTTTCTTTCTGCTCACTGGTCCCATACCCTCGTTCAGGGTCAAATGATGCATTAGTTGCCGGGCTTGCCCCGCCCTTCGCTTCAGGATTCCTTTTCATTTCTTTGGTTGACATACTGTGTATGGTATGTTGCACATTATAATTATCAATTAGCTTTTCTTCCTCTAGTCAATATGCTAGAAACTGTCGAAGGTAAGGGGTTTTAGCAAGATAAGTATTGCCTGAAAAAAATAGGAGGAGAATTAGAATCAAAAGGTATAGCAGTGATAATAGCAGTTGCAGTTGCGGAGCTTTTAATATGGGCATTTAAAGTAAATATCTGTATATCATATTTGATTGGAACATTATGAAAAGTCACCAATCTAGAGCAACGTCGTGTCATGGAAAAAAGAATCCCCACAGAGGATCAGGTTTCCAATAAGGCAGCGAGAAAGATTATTGAAGAAAAGACTTGACCGTAACAACTAAGTGAAAGGATTAGTATCACATATAGATTATCATGGAATTTGACCAGGTTGTCCGCAAGAGGAAAATGATTAGGAAATACCTACCGAATAGTATTCCAGATAGTGTAATCAGCAAGATGATAAAGAACGCCAACAAGGCTCCAAGTGCGGGTCACACTCAGGTGCAGGAGTTTATCGTTGTAAGAGATCCTGCAATAAAGAAGAAGCTGAGACAAGCTTCTATAAATCAAAAGTATGTCGAAGACGCACCAGTATTGATTGTAGTATGCTCAAATACATCTCGCTCCATCGGTCGTTATGGTCAACGAGGAAGAGATTTCTATAGTATCATCGACGGGGCATTTGCATCAATGCTCATTTTGCTCACTGCAGTAAATGAAGAAATAGGTGCAGGATTTGTGGGTGCATTCGAAGATGACAAGATAGCAAAAATATTAGAACTGCCTGAATATGCAAAGCCTGTGGGTATAATTACTTTAGGATATCCTGACGAACGTCCTTCCAAGCTAGATCGGATTGAGAAAGAACAGCTTTTACACTATGAGCACTGGTAAGATTATCTTAATAGATAGAGAACTATTTGTCACTGTTACTAGAGGCTCTTAGAAGGCAAATCACGTGCAAGTGTTGCAGATACTCATATTCTCAATACAGGGAATTTTCTTAACAGAAAGTGAATATTGTCTTGCAAGTCAGCAGGCCCTGCAGTTTGATGATATAATACATATTCGAATTTAAGACTGCATTAACTCAGAATAATCAAATTCCTGTGCCTCACCTGTGTCATCATTGCACATTCTACCTTTCAGGCGCCTACTCTTAATGAAGGGTAATCTATCATTATTGCTTTTTGATCGTAGTGCTGCGAACAGCAATTGCATTTGACTCTCGGAATATGATTATATTTAGTTGTGTATTAGTCCAAACTGCACTTAGAAAGTGTTATCACAGCTTTTGTGCAGAATATTACGTGGCAGAATCAACAACTCCGGCAGGATACAATTACACGTGCAAAGAATGTGGGGCTTCGTTTGAAGCGATGGAGGATCTAACAAAGCATTGCAGAGAGGACCATACTCATTCGCAATAAATTGACAAAGGGTATTGTAGCTATAATAAGAGTGATTATCAAGAGAGGATTTGGATGGCGGCTGCGTTGGCTGCTCAGCTGCAGAAAGGACACTAACCTGAACTCTCAGCCCCTTCTTTTCTTACATTCTTCATGAGCCTTGTTCATTGCAGGACGCACCTCAGGTTAGACAAAAACAACCACATCATCCTGTCGTGCCAGACGAATAAATAGCGACAACCTTATTCTTACAATGGGATACATTATCCATATGTGTTTTTATTTAATACTGTCCAATAGAGCATGATGTCTGATACCGGCTTTACATGTCCAAAATGCGACCACTCGTTTCCCACGGCGGAGCAGGTTGCGAAACATCTCAAGAATGAGCACGCTGATGGAACGCAGACCGAATCTACTAAACACATAGTATAATAATTTTCTACAACTAATTATCTATGATAGGTCCTTTTCTCCATGTTGTGGCCATCATTTGTACGGGGCCTGTGCTTAAATGAACTCCACTTCACAGAAATCATGGATCGTATGCAGCTAATGTATACATGAACTCTCCTGTATACACGTCCTTGTTATACTCTATGCATATTTACTAATCATACCTTCTGGGTATTAGTACAGAGGCGTACGTAGATTTTAATACCGTTGCAGATGGTCCGCTTGCGGGCTGTGTAAATTGCGGATGAAATCAAACTTTGCCAGCTTAACTCCGAACTCTTGCGGTACATTTCGTTCCATTTTAGAACTAATTCATTATAATACGTACGCTTGACCTCACGAGTATTTTTCCAACCATATTATACCATATCTTGTATTGCAGGAAGTAGTGTTACTTATGTTGGTAGAACCTTCTTGTATAATCCATTAATGCTATTTTATGCTATACCACTTAGTTTGAGCGGAGATAAAGAGAACAAGAAGTCGGTTGGTTCGTCAGTTGCAAGCGATATCAGAGATGATAATACTACAAGGGAAACTATGCCAGAGTCAATTTCCAAGGCAAAAGAAAAAGGAGAGAGATGATGGCGGACAGAGTAACTGACAGTGGTAGTAATAATACTAACAATAGCGGCAATGTTGAAAGAACGACCGTAAAGCTAATTTCGGCAAATAAGACGATAAGATTAAACGATGCGATCATGATCGCAGGTTTTCCTGGACCGGGACTCGTTGGGTCAATGAGCGTGAGCTACATTATAGAACAGGCGAAAATGCACCAGATAGGATATATCGACTCAGATTTTATAGTTCCAGGTGTAATTTACATAGGTGGAAAGTTAAGGCATCCATTTCGCATCTATGCAAATGATGAAGGCACTGCATGTGTTCTTGTATGCGATGCCCCAGTAATTCTATCAGGCATCCGCTCTGTGCTAAATGCAGTGGTCATATGGGCCAAAAATAACGGAGTGCGAGAAATTATGGTTTTAGAAGGCATGGCTGCGCAGGGGGTCACGGAAAGAAGCAGAAGACCGTGGGTTCTATCAAACGACGGACAACTGGATGATCATGGCTATTTGAGTCGCATGAAGGACACTAAGGCAGAAACCAATCCACCTGCCTTTATTTCCGGAGTATCGGGCGGCCTCTTAGCAGCATGTCTTTCAAATACAATTCCTTGTACAGCACTCTTGATACCTTCTACCACAGGAATTCCAGACCCAGAAGGAGCAGCCATTCTAATTGAAAAGACAAATGAGCTTGCTAACAATCCGTTTAGAATAGATGTGCATCAGTTGAGAACTGAAGCAGAAGCCCTCAAGCGTCATCTGCAGGAACTGATCAATTCTGTAAAGAGGCAACAACAACAAGATCAACAACAAACACAGCAGGGATCAGGTACTGGAATATACAGTTAACAAACTGCATAGAATTATTCCTTCCTTTCTGTTCAGGCTAAAAAGAACCACCATACGAAAAAAGTAAAAGTGTTATGGTGCCTTGGCGGATGCTTATCTAGGTTCTTCTGCCTATCAGCCTTAAGGACAGGCCAGATATCCATTAATAATCACAGGAAACAAAAATTAGAATCCTCATATTCGAATAAAGGTCACATTGTCGCTACAGATTAAGATGTTAACTATGAAGATGAAAGGGAGATAAGAGATAGTAATTGAATAGTTTTCATACGGTGAGAGAAGAAGTAGAACCGCTGAGGCTAATTGATTATGAGTAGATGTTTTTTGATTTAAAAGTGTTAATCCTCGATTTGAATCTGAAAAGTCGCATAGATAAAATAAAATGTTAATTAGCAAACCTGCCGATATTAAGTGAATGAATAATGTGTCAACTGTAAATGCGGAAATTAGCATCGTGCCAATTGGTACTTCTGACACAAGCATGAGTAAAGAAATAGCAGCTGCGTATGATGCAATTCGCAACATAACGAATCTCAAAAAGGTAACCCTCACTCCAATGAGTACTCAGGTAGAATCTGACAAATTAGATGATATCTTTCAAGCAATACGCGCTGCTCATAATTCTGCCAAATCAGTTGGAGCCAAGCGAGTGATTTCAACAATAAGGATCGACGAAAGGTTGGACAAGCCAAACATCTTGGATGACAAGGTTCAATCTGTAGAGACAAAGGTAAGTTAGGTGTCAATAATCACAAACTAATTTTGATTTCCAGAATAAGTAGCAGTCAACTGAACTTATATGCTACACAAACCAGCTAGTTTTTATGCCTTCTTCTCTTTAATGCATATACGTAAAAGATATTCAAGACACATACTGTCACAGATTCTTTATTACGTTGACTATAACATACAACATATACAATGTCTCATATACGTACGTATGCTTGTGCATACGGTTAAGCCATATGGAAACGTGATTGGCCCTAAAAGAGCAAGTTGCTCAAGCCAGAATCTGGCACGTTTAGGAAGCACATAACATGCCCAAAAGGCGTTGAATACGTTTGCAAGAGAGAGGGGTGGGCGGCCAAGAAATAGAGACCTGAAGCACAGTATATCGCATTGAATGTCGAATCTTTGAGTAGGACGTATTCCTTTGTAGTGATTCCTTCTGTCATGCCTCAAGATGGGTCAAAGACCAAAATGAGTTACAGGATTTGCTCTGCAATTTGGAGTGCACCTCTGACGGTATGCTCCTCAGCTTCAAGGCATTCAATGCCCCGGTCTATAAGCGCTTTAGTAGTAAATGGACCTATCGAAACCACCTTGGTAACATTATCTAGCTGCAACCTATCTTTGGACAGCTTTTCCAGAATTTCAAAGAATGAATTGACGTTTGAGGCACTAGTAAAAATAACCGCATCGACTCTTTTTTTCGACAACAGATCACAAAATTCCTTCCATATGGGCTCAATTGCTCTTGTGCGAACAGTATAGAGGAGAATTTCGTCAACATCCATCCCCAGCTGGACTAATGCCTTGGCGGCAAAGTCGCTTGCAGCAGCGCTTCGAGGAATGATTATCTTTTTTCCAGACGGTCTTACCCGCGACATTAGGTCAACGAGTCCAAATGAAGAGAATTCTTCCAGTACCAGTCCGACTTTTATGCCGTGTTCTTCAAGGCTTTGCTTTGTTTTTGGTCCTACAGCAATTACGGTAGTAGATTTCAGAACTGATGCTATCTTGTCGCAGGCAAGATCAAACAGAATGTTTACGGCCTTTTGGCTCATGAACGCACAATAATAGTGTTTTTTGCTGCGGATTTTATCAATGAACTCCTCTACCACTTCTGGACCGCGCGGTACTATCTCTATCACAGGAAGCGCTATCGCCTCGCCCCCTTGCTCCCTTACCAACTGCAAAAATTCTTTTGCATCTTGCTCGCTTCGAGTGATTGCAAGGATTTTGTTTTTTAACTTAGGCATTTCTGTCACTTTTCTTGAACCAGTCAAGCTTATCGCTCAATCCAGCTACGCTTCCTATCACAATTACTGCAGGTGATCGGATATCGGCTTGCTCTGTAAGTTTTGCAATATTGCCTAGAGTACCCTTGACAATCCTCTGGTTATCCGTTGTGCCACTTGCTACAATTGCAACCTTGATGCTCTTTTTCATCCCAGCCTTTATCAAATTATGTGAAATCCGATCCAGCTCGGCAATACCCATCAATACGACTATAGTGTCTACCGCACCAGCAAGCTTGTCCCATTTGACTACCAGCTTGTCTTTTTTCGCATCTTCATGTCCCGTGACTATGGCAACTGAAGAGGAGTACCGACGGTGTGTAAGTGGAATGCCAGCGTATGCTGGTGAGGCGATGGATGAAGTAATTCCAGGCACTATTTCAAACTCGACCCCGTGTTTGATAAGATACTCAGCCTCCTCTGCACCTCGCCCAAAGATGAAAGGGTCCCCGCCTTTGAGCCGCAACACATCCTTACCCTTTTTTGCATATTTCACCATAAGATCATTTGTCCTGTCTTGATGCGTAGCAGGGTCACCAACCATTCTTCCAACATAGGCTTTCTCTGACTCTGCAGGTATCTGGTCAATTATCTCCTTGCTTACCAGCCTATCATATAGGACGATATTGCATGTCTTCAAGAGTTCCATTGCACGCAAAGTCATCAGTTTGGGATCGCCTGGACCGGCTCCGCAAATAAACACCTTACCCTTCTTCATAGTTTTTTGTTCCACTCATCTACTGCTCTGCGCCAACCCTCTGCTAGATCCATTGCTCCTTGCTTTACCAACATATTTGCCACTGAGGAGCCTAGCTGTTCGGGCTTGGTTGCTGTGCCAGACTTTTTGATGTGAATGCTCTGCTTCCCATCTGCAGAAAACACACTTGCATAAAGTGTTATTTTGTCTTCATTGGTTATTGCCACCGCTCCAATAGGGAATCTACAGCCGCCTTCTACTTTTCTTATGAGCGCTCTTTCTGCAAGCACTGCAATGCGCGAATGGCGATCCTCTATCTGCTGGAGCATGTCAGCGAGTGCGGCGTCATCACTCCTGCACACGATGGCTATGGCACCCTGACCGGGTGCAGGTACGAAATCCCTAATGCTAAAACGTTGGACAATAACATCCTTCATGCCTAATCTGGAAAGTCCAGCCTCTGCCAGAACCGCCGCATCGTACTCACCGCTTATTATCTTTTTTACTCTTGTTTCTACGTTTCCCCTTATTGGTCTAACATTGAGATCTACCCTGGTTTTTGTCAACTGCACGGCCCGCCTAAGGCTGCTTGTGCCAACGACTGAGCCAGGTGCCAGATCTTTCAACTTTTGCCCATTGTCAGTAACAAGCACATCGTTTGGACTTGCTCTCTTGGGAATACATGCCACCGAAAGATCATCAGACAAGTCTGATGGGACATCCTTGAGGCTATGGACTGCAAAGTCAACCTTGCCTTGTTTGACTGCTTCATTCACCTCTTTCTCAAAGATTCCCTTCTCATCTAGGGTAAAGAGCGGTCTGTTATCAACATCACCCTTGGTGCTTATTGCAATTACTTCAAATCGTACGTGGGGATGAACCTTACGCAAGGCAGCAAGTGCTATTTCCGTCTGTGCTATTGCAAGTCTACTGCCTCTTGTTCCGACTCGTACTGTCTTTATCATTTCTTTATCTCACGAAATGCCCTGCCATATGCCTCTATTGTCTTGTCTGCGTCGTCTTCAGTGTGCGCGTATGACACAAAGCAAGTTTCAAACTGCGAAGGAGGGATAAAGATATCCTGCTTTATCAGCTCATCAAACAATTTGCGGAACATTCCTGCATTTGCCTTCTTGGCACTAGTCTCATCCTTTACCTTTTCGCTAGTAAAAAATAGCTGAAACATGGAGCCTATAGAATTCAAAGTACAGTTAAGCTGTTCTCTAGCCAACACATCTTTGATGCCATCGACAATGTTATCGCATGTTTTGGCGATCTTGGGATATATGGTATTTTTGGCTTCAGTCAATGTTTTCAATGTAGCTATACCTGCAGCTACAGATACAGGATTGCCAGCAAATGTACTTGCCTGGTATACATGGCCCACAGGTGCAAGTTTATCCATGATCTCTTTCTTACCTGCGATTGCAGCAATTGGCAGGCCATTTCCAAGCGCCTTTGCAAATGTGGCGAGGTCTGGCATAACTCCGAAGAACTCACTGGCGCCGCCAAGTGCAAGACGAAACCCGGTGATCACTTCGTCAAATATCAGGACAATATCGTTTTGCTCTGTTATTTTTCTCACATCGTTAAGAAATCCCTTTTCGGGCAACACAAGCCCAATGTTTGCGAGCACAGGTTCCATTATAACACATGCTGTATCACGGTTCTTTTCAATTGCGCGTTCAAGCTCAGCAGGCATGTTATATGGTACAACTTTTGTATAAGCTGATGCTTCTTCAAGCATTCCTTCTGATGCAGGCATGCTAGCCATGCCTGATCCTGCCTTGACAAGAACATAATCATGTGCACCATGATATCCACCTTCAAATTTAATCACCCCTTTTCTCTGTGTAAAAGCGCGAGCAAGCCGTATGGCATGCATTGTGGCTTCCGAGCCGGTATTGACAAGACGGGCCATTTCTCCACATGGGACAACTTCACATATCATTTCTGCGAGCTCGATCTCGTATTCTGTAGGCACGCAATAGAGTGTCCCGTTATCTAATTGGGATCTCACAGCTTCAATTACCGAGGGATAACTATGACCAAGAACCAGCGCTCCATAACCCATGCAGTAATCAAGATATATCTGATGATCTGCAGTAGTGAGCTTGCTTCCAAGCGCAGAGGTAGCGAAGAAGGGATAAGGTTCGTAAAAACGCACGGGACTGTTAACTCCACCAGGCAAGATTTTTTTTGCCTTGGCGAAGAGATGATCAGAGTTCAATCATGTATAGCTCTCAATCAAGAGCTATAATAATTATAATGCTAATTAACCACAAATTGTAAGAAAACTGCATTGGGAAGATTTTCTAGCCTTATGGACGACCTACATCTTAATATCAAACGCAACCATGAAGCTCTTGCTCTAGCATTAAAGAGAAGAAATCCCAATATAGCGTATCAGAAGGTAAATGAGCTTGCACAATTTGTAGGATCGCACTATAACGTCAATCTACAATTGCACTTTCCAATGCCAGGTAAGATCTCTGATCTTGACTCATATGGCACCGAAAATATTAGCCTAGTAGTTGACAAATTTCGCAGGGTCTTCCCCATGCCAAAAGAGACGATAAAACAAAAGGCAATTGAACTCATAGGCAATGACGCTAAGCCGAAAGACGCTTACACGTATGAAGGCAAAGAGGGTGCCAAGATAATAATCACGTCCCAGGGCAGTATTGAAGTCCTACCTGGCTCGATACATTTTTGGTGCAAGATTGATAGTAGGATCAGGTCGTACGGGGACTGGATGGTTGAAAACGTATATTTTCCAAAGAATTCTTGAAAGATGCTTACAGCGAGCTGTTGGTATCTGTTGATCACGTCACGCCTGATGCATCTGCGAGTTCATATTGGTAGAGCAGCTTGTCCTCTGCGTCATATACCTCTGCCTTAACAGGTAGCGGCATGTCACGAACCACCCAGATCTTGCTCGTCTCGTCTGCGAGCTTGTAACTGAGCACAAATGAATCAAAGGCTCCAGCAGTAGTGCTAATAGGCTCTTCGCTTGTCACCCTAGTTGTTACTGAAGACGTACCCACAAATATCATATTCCACGGTGCGCCTACTACTAGGTACTTGGGGCTTTCGCCATATTCCATGTCACGGACTGCAAGAATTGATGATTGTATATGCTCAAAGTATGGCCTAAATGATTCGTCAAGCTGACCCTCTCGTGTTAGTTCTTTTGACATTACTAAGGTGTGGTTTACGGGCGACTGGTCAGTGCCATTTGCGACAACGAACCTGACGTTCCAATTTTCACCAGATTGGGCAAAATTCATCGATACCCGCGCAGATTCAAGTGAGCCTTGCTCACCTCTTGAAGTTAAGACATATTCCAGAGTCGTCCCGTCTTGTATGTGATCGCCAACCTCCCAGATGTCTGCCTCTGTAGGGGGGTCAAGGATATCAGGAGTTGAACTTTCAAAGCCACCACCTGCTGCAATAAGAGCTACACTCACCCCAATGCCCAATGATGCGAATATGGCGGTCAGTATCATCACCCGCCGGATGGCGGCTCGACGACGTCTCTGAGACACGAATGTGTTTGAGTAATCCTGGTTATTTAAAATAAATTATTTATTACTTCTTTTCAGAGACGTCTGCAGCTACATACTCACCAATCTGGTTGTATATCTTTAGGAAGCGGTTGCCTTTCTCAGTCGTACGGTAGATTTGCTCTCCTTCGATATACTCTAGCAGCCCGTTTTCTATCAGTACTGTGAGATATTCCTTAAGTTGAGCGTACGAGAGAAATGCCTTATACATTATTTTAGTTTTAGTGACACCGCCATTTGCAGCTTCTAGAATTTGAGCAGTTATATCAGTTCTGCTTCTATATTTCATGCTCATCCTAGGTATTAACGTCTATAAAAGCCTCTCGAGAATTTGTTATAGAAGACTTTGTCCTGGAATTTAGGAGAATCATGTCGATTTAACCTTTCTTTAGTTGTTCGTAGAGCCTCTCATTCCACGGATGGCTTGTTCTTGACGGTAAAACTATTTTCACATACAGAGCACATATGTTTTCTTCCTTCATTCTGCTAAAGGTCTCAAATGATTAATGCTGTTCTAACTCACATATCGTTTAAGCAAATTGTGCCACATCTTTTTCTTGCTTCAGAAACCCTCAAGAGGATCACTACAATTTTTCTGCAGATGATATCGACCATTTGAAGCAACGTAGACAAACTCATCGATGTATTCTTCAGCAATGTTCGTGTTCTTGACTATTACTCACGAGTAATTATTATGCATCATCTATTTTATCTATCATCATTTGTATTCCGTAAATGTGCTCCGCGTCTCTCGTATTGCTTCTTTTACGTTGTGAATTGTTCCCGACTGTTTCGATTCCACCACAGTAAGTTTTAGCTCATCTACAAGCGCAGAAATAGAGCGAAGCATTTCCTTGAGGGCCTCCATCGTTTCACCAATATTCTTGTTGTCGCCTACCGAACTGATTGTGTTTCTGGCGGACTTGATTGTTTCTCTTGTCTCATCAAGTACGCCAGAATTCTTCAATTCCATTGTGACCTTTTCAAGCCTTGCACTGGTTCTTTCAAATGACTCGGTAGTCTTACGAATATTCTCAATGTTAGTCACCATGGCTGGATCCTTAAGCGATTTTATTATCTCATTTCCAGCCTTGGCAGTTTCTCGGATCCTTTCAAGCGAATTCTGAACATCAGGCGATCCAAGTTCTCTTATTATCTCAACCGCATCAGATGTAGTTTTTTTTATGTCTTTGAGTTTTTCTGCCATTTACAATAGTACCGCATTCCACTTTAATTGCAAAGCGATAAAAGTTTCTGGTAACTATGTTCTATAACTTCAGTAGTCTTCTTCTACATTTGACTATATACGGCGTTATCAAGACTGCTGAGGCCGCCCTGCAACAAAAAATTCTTACACGACGTCTGCAGTCGTTATTTTTTCCTTATTCTTCTCTGTATCTATTGCAACACCTTCGCTTGGGCTCCGTGTATCGTGCAGCTTGTCATAGTTAGGTTCATATGCCATGCAGCATCCATGCGGTGCAATTACGTCTGACACCTTGCCCATCACATCAGCCCCTTTATCTTCCACCAACATACATTTGCCACCACTAGCCTTAACCCAATAGATGCAGTTATAGCAGAAATATCCTTCATGCAAGTTTGAGTCTGCAAACTTGTCGTATTCGATATATGACGCCTCTAGCTTGCTCCTTTTCTTGAACTTAGTCAGATTATCGACTGCACCTGCAGCTTCTTTGATCTTCTTTCCAATGTCTGCCACTTTTATTTCGTCTCCTCCTCATTTGGATCCCATAATGTGCAGATACCGTGCGGTGCTATGATGCCAGATTCTCGGCCTTTAACGTCAGGCCCTGTATCTTCGACTATAGCGCAGTGGTTGTCCTTAATGAAGTATGTACAGTTGTAGCAGAAGTAGCCCGTATGTAGGTCGGCGTTTTTAAAGTGATCTACCTCTATATACCCCGAAACTGCCTTTGAGAGCTTAGGGTATTGTTTGTCGGTAGATATAATCTGACTTGCCATGACAATATCGCTACCGCATAGTATAAAATCAGTTTATTATTTCTGACTATGATCCTGTCCTATTACCTTTTTCTTAGCTCTCTTGCAAGCCGCTTTAGTCTTGACCAGCGTAAAGTGAATTTGGCAAGTATTATTGCTCCTACGATGACTGCCCAGATCCAAAGAGGAGGACTTTCCACTTTTATTTTATGCCATTAAACGAATTTATGCTCTTGCCTTGAAAATTACTCCAGCCGGAGACTGACCTTTTTTGTTAGTACAACAAAGACTCAATCAAGTCCTTCATACTCAAATGTAGTACCACGAACAGGTGTATTGTCAGTTGAAGTGGTCTCAAGCTCCGGTGCGAAGTTAATGTCCTTTCTAGCTTTAAGTCTAACATCTCTACTAATCCGAGCCATCTTGCCATTTTGCATTAGAGCCAGGGTCCGAATTATCTTCTGTTCCTTAAAGAGCTTTTCCAATTGATCATTTACGCCTTCTATGGTAAATGAATGTGCATCCCATTTTCGAACTTCAATTTCAAGAGGTTGTTGTTTATCACTCATTGTACTATAGAATTGTGTGCCAGTTACAGGTTAAAAAATGATCTTTACGAAATATTAGTGTCACAGTCTCTCTCAGCATGTATCTCCTCTCCCTTTCATGCTAAGTGGCCTTGAACTAGTGTTATAGTTCGTTAGGGTTAGTTCACCACCCAATGGATCCGAATCGAGGATTCAATAAAATAGAGATAAAGAAAAATAAGCGAATTCCGTCATCAATGTCAGGTTAAACAGTCATAGAGAGATAAGAAGAATGGAATTGCAAAAAATAAGACGAATAAGTAGGAGAGATAGGACTAAAACTCGCAGATGACCGCTACCCCCAAGATCGACTCACAGGCAGGCATGGGCTGTTACTGCACAAGTTTTGTTGGAACAGGCGGGTCTATAAAACAAGGGAGCGAAGGGTTTGTCGTATCCGAGCTGGTGGATGAGTCGCTCCACATATCTCCATCATATACTGAAAGTCACCGCTACCCCCTGTATATTCTTGAAAAGCGAGACATAGACTCAAACCATGCCCTATTTGAAATTGAGCGAAACTTACACATGAGGTTTAGGATAATGGGCATAAAAGATGCTAAGGCTGTAACAACACAGTATGCAGGTACCGAGCGAGTAATGAGAAATCCGCCTGCAGAGGTAAAAAGTAGACATACACGACTCATATTGAAAGGTTTCACCAAACATCCACTTGACAAAAAATTCCTTGCAGGCAACAAGTTTGAGATAAGGATCTACAATGCCCAGTCATCAGATCTCTCTGGGTTTATTTTGCAGATAGGAAAGGTGGGCAATTTTTACGGTCTTCAGAGATTTGGCAGCGAAAGATTGGTGACCCACCTTGTAGGTAGAGAAATTATCAAGCGCAACTTTTTACATGCTGTCCAGCTGCTGCTCTCATACACTACGGAATTTGATACTCAAAGGAGCAAGGAAATCAGAAACATGTGCTCTGATCCAAGCAATTATCGGCAAGTCCTCAAGATGCTTCCGAGAGGCATGGACATTGAGCGGCAAGTGCTCTCGGCGTTGGTTGCTGGCAAAGATAGCATTGTAGCGCTACGTGCAATACCGATCACGATACGGAGACTATTCGTCCAGGCATATCAAGCATATATCTTCAATAGATGCCTTAGCAAAGCCATCATGGCAGGCGAAGATCTGATGCAACCACAGATGGGAGACCTCTGCTTTGAAATGGAGGGTCCTGCAACCTTTGGTAGAATAATCAAATACCATCCCAGCTCAAAGACAAGATTGGTTCCAGCAATAAGGATGGCAGGATATACCTTTCAACCTGGCAAGGGCAGGTTTGAAAGCATCACAAAAGCAATACTACAAGAAGAAGAAATAGATGCAAAGGATTTTTACATAAAAGAGATGCAAGAGCTGAGCCACCAGGGAGGCTTTAGGCAGGCTCCACTATGGTGCACAGATTTTTCCTATAAACGAGATCCACTGAAGGTGTCATTCAAGCTACCCAAAGGATCATACGCCACCACCCTTTTACGCGAAATAATCAAGCCAGATGATCCAATCAAGAGTGGTTTTTAATCGCCCAAATCAAACTCAGTGACAGTAAAAATTTCCTAGATAATTAATAATTAACGAGGAGAGCCGCGGTCTAATAATTGAGCGCATGTATTTTCGTTTACTACTCCTGTTATTCTGCAGCTACCTTTGTTCTCAACAGTATTATCATCATCATGTAGAGTTTCATCTACCGTGATGATGTTTTTATCGGCTCTCTAAGCCTTCATTTGTTACATTAGTAAAAGAAGTTTTTTGGAGCAAATTTAGTACTATTTGGAATCAAACGACTCTAGATATCCTCCACTAATACAGAGACGAGTTAACTATAGCGTCTATTCATCGTCCTTTGATACATCAATCTTTTAATGAACTAATAGAAAATTCTGCATTTGTTTGCAACTGAAATACTCTTTCTAAAAGAAAGACTGAAAAACTGTAAATCAAGAAGGCGGTCAATATAATATATAGCACCGCAGCGTGTTACACGATATTCATATGCTTGGTGGCAGGAACCTGCATCAAATGATAGAAAATGCCATTGACGACATATACAAGAATCTCAGTGTTAAAATAGACAAAACTGACTCCGATAGGATCCATGCAATAGAAGCATCAAGCTGTACAAGACTTGCATACTATGAGCGCAAGGACCCGCTACCTTCAGATAATGCTGCAAAGATCTCAAGCCTGCTTGGAAATGGTATGCGCCATTCACTGAGCAACATTCGCGGCGAATATAAGATTGATACCCTTGCGCTTGAAGTTAATGCCGACATGATAATGGCCAATGAGTTTATCGTAAGATTTGAAATTGTGTCTACTTTACCAGAGGTTCCACACCCACAGCACATGCTATACCTTAATGCATGTCTATTTGCTTTTAACAAGGATGAGGGTTTCTTGATCTACATGACCGAGGAGGGCAAGATGGTCGAGTTCTCTGTGACCAAAAATAACAGGATGTTTGAAGAAATTGTTAGAAGGGCAAGGATACTCAGCACTCTACTAAAAGAAAATAGAGTTCCAATTGTCGAACCATCCAACCTATGCATAACTTGCAAATACTTTGAAAGGTGTTATTCAAGAAAGAAGGTAAAAGAAGAAGGTTCAGGCTTTATACTAGAAGAGATCTTTAAATCCAAAAAATAATTCTTACGAAAATATAGAAGTGTGTCTCTTAGCTATGTTCGCTATGACTCTGAGACGTTGCATACCCTCGGCTATACCTTCTCGCCCTTGAGCCAAACAACACACCTACGAGGAATACAAATACTCCGGCAGTCACAGCAAACATGAATATTTCTTCAGCCATATTATAGCATGGAGCCCTGTATGAAACTTAATACCTTTTTGAATTGCATTATAGCATAATATGATAATATCATAAAATGTCAGGGGAATGTCAATGCAAACTCTTTCTCAAAGTAATTTGTTTGGAAGTTTGATCCAGTCAACCTGTAGGAATAGATTCCCTCAACGCGGTACTGACCAGTGCCATCTACCATGCTATCCCAGCTACCGGCAGTAAGGTTGTTACGTACTGCAACCTTTGTATCTTTAAGAGTGACAGTACTGTTGCTAACTATCGGAAATATGTCCTGTTGCCCCGATACAAAACCTTCAGGGCTTATTCCAATATCTCCAGTTGTCATCTGATACTGACCCACATTGAGAGTATAGTGGATCGTTTCAAGAATGGCGGTGCTTCTGTTAGGATTATGAATGTCAAAGACGACCTGTACATTTGCATTCTCTTCGTCTGCTGTCTCAACTATGATGTCCTGGAGCCCTAGTTGGAGGTCGGCTATTTGAGTCTGGGATGTGCTAGGAGGAGCCTCATTATTGCCAAGAGGCCTGAAATTTCCCATTCCCATAATGAAAAAGACGGCTATAGCGGCTGCTGCAATCCCACCAGCTGCTGCATAAATGACTTTTGTATTCACAATTACCTTTTTTCGTGCCTGTCAACGCTTTAAAGATGTCGATTAATCCAAATGCTTATAGTAGCCGTTACAAAAAAATTGCTGCAGGTTGCAATACCACAAAGCTGCGAACATCGGACGCGAGAGGGCTCAGAAAGCTCAGATGAGGCTGTTCGACTACACCGGCTTTGCTATGCTAACCTATACTATCAAGCAGAGCACAACAGGGTTTGAGCCTGTGGGCGAAGAAGAGATGGTCGGTAAGATGACGAATGGCAATGAGTCAATGCTTTTTATTTGCGATAAGGATGGTTATGCGAAGGCTCAATCAAGACCCATGACGATGGAACGCGGAGAAGAAGCTTTCAAAAGGATGCTTGCAGAGGGTATGCAAGAGTTTACTGGACAAATCAAGACAGTATCGTAAGCACACTATGCTAATTTGAAGTGTCAGGAAAAAAAGGCAGAAGGTGATAATAGTGTGTGTCAGTGATTATTTTTATTATAATTATTATTATTATTATTAGCGGTCATACCGGGTCGGTCACTGACCAAAATTATTACAGCCGGAATTATACAATAATGCGTGTCCCCATATTGTTTTCGGAAATTGCGTTCTCGATGACTGCAGGATCTGACTTTACTACCACTGTAGGTATTTTGCTCCGCTCTATCACCTTAAGCGCAACAATATCCATCAAGTCATAAGCGCCTGCAGCTGAATCTTCAGATCCCAATAGATCTATGCACTTTTTGACAGTGATTTCGTGGAATAGCTTAGCGTCCTTGTTTTTGTTGGGATCGGAATCATAAATACCATCAACATCTGTTGCGTTGAGGAACTTGGAAGCTTTGACCTTTTCAGCAATAAGTGCAGCTGTTGCATTTGTGCTCTGCCCAGGATGTAGGCCGCCTGTTACAACTATTCTGTTGGTTGTTACAGCCTTGCTCACCTGCTCCAAGTCTTCAGGGACTGCAGGGTATGCCTGATCACCAAGCGCAAGAATCAAGAGTCTTGCATTCAGCCTTGAAACCTCTATGCCTAGGATGTCCAAAGATGCTTCGTCCGAGCCAAAACTTCTTGCAATAGAGATGTAGTGACGTGCAAACTTCCCCCCGCCGGCTACAACCACTGGCTGCACTCTCTCGCTTATTTTGCTCAGCATACTAGCATACCTCTTTAGTTCATATGCAGCTTCATCACCAAACGCTTTCCCCGATAATTTGATTACAATCCGATGCTTAGCCTGCGTGAATCTTACCCGCCTCCATATTTAGTATCCCTTGATCTCCCAGTACCTTTTTAATAGCTCGCTCCACTTTATCGCGGTTCTCTGCAGTAGTATAGACGCGCAGCATGTCAAAGAATCCTGAGATGGACTCTACAAGTGGAATCTCTGACACAGGCATCTCATATACCCGATCTTTATCGACAACCAATACGGAATACATCTCTTCTTTGCTTGGAGTCAATGGCATTGAGGGGGCACGAGATACATCGACAAAGACATAGTTGTTATTGACACCTGCCACATCTGCAATATGGGACGAGAGTGCCTCCAGTGCTTTTCTATCCATCCTTTGCCTATCGCGTTTATGCAAGAACTTTTCGTAGACACTCTTAAGTAGCCTCCTGTCGCGGTAATCTTGAGCCATCTTGCCGGAGAATGCATACTTGCCGGAAAGTGCACACAGTCGCTCAAGTGTAGCTTCATCTGTTAGCGCAAGATAGTTATGCAGTGAAGTATCCGTCAATCCAAGCGCTTCGTCTGCAGAAATCATTGAACGCAAGAGCATTACTTCAGCAGATCTAACTGTCTTATGAAAATAGACCGCCTTGAACATTTCATAGCGTGAGATCAGCATTGATTCAAGTGAGTTGAGAGCAGACCTGTTTATTGCAAGTCGGTTCTTTGAAACTTCAAGAGAACTTACAAGCCTGTGGTAGTCTAACTTGGCGTATTCTGCACCCGTGAAAAGGCCGTCTCGAGGCAAATAGTCCATGATGTCTGCAGACAGTCCACCAGAAATGATCTCATTCATGAAATTAACCTTTGACTGACCAAATGTGAGGCGACATATCCGGTGCGCATTGTAACCGAATCTTCCCAAAATATCAGCAATCTCACTTTGCATTATAATCTTTTTTCCAAGGTCCTCATGGCTGGTATTACAGCGATATTCAAGTACCTCTTCGAACAGGTGTGAAAAAGGCCCATGCCCAACATCGTGCAACAACGCAGCAAGTCTCAGATCCTGTACGACTTCAACATGATCAATGTATCCCTTGCCAAGCAATGTCTCCCCTGCAAGACCGGCGATATGCATTGCACCAAGTGAGTGCTCAAAGCGCGAATGCTGCGCGCTCGGGTATACTAGATGTGCGCCAGCCAGCTGTCTTATTCTCCGCAAGCGCTGAAAAGCAGGGCTATCAATCAGTTGTTTTTCAACCAGCGAGAATCGGATGTATTTATGGATGGGATCTGTTATTTCGCCTGCGAAGTCCATATTGGCTACTTGTTTTGTACCATAAGATAAGAGAACTTAAACTTTGAGTTCTTTCCTTATTATTTTCATTATTTCCTGATGAACCTGCTCCTTACTCTTTGACCCGTCAATAACCTTCCATCGGTATTGCTTTGCAAACTTTAGGTAGTTTTTATAGGCATTTGTTGCTAGCTGAGCATCGGACTCAAATGTATCCTGTATCTCAGCGCGCTTGGCAGATACACTTGGATTGACCAAGATCAAGAGCACAACATCTTCTTTTGGCATGCCCTTGTCAAGCCGAAGAAGCCAGTTAATGTCCATGCCGTTTGCCACGCCGTATACAAG
Source organism: Nitrososphaera sp. (assembly GCA_036741615.1). Lineage (GTDB taxonomy): Archaea > Thermoproteota > Nitrososphaeria > Nitrososphaerales > Nitrososphaeraceae > Nitrososphaera. The sequence goes on along the minus strand of DAINRW010000006.1, from coordinate 3,168 downwards.
GTTTGACTGCCAGTAACGATTCATGATAATAATCGTCCCGTTTTCGAGCATACTCTCGATCTCTTTCTTTTTTTCCCATCTGTTTGCTGAGAACAACAAGTGCTTGACCTCTGAGGGATAATCACGCTTACCCTCAAGGAATGCTTTTATTTCCATTCCAATTGGTGTAGTGTAGTCAGGAAAGTCCAGAATGACGCAAATCTTACCAGAAGCCTTCAGGGTCTCTGCAAGCATGCGAGACTGGCTACCTTTGCCAGCCTTATCTGTACCCTCTATTACGATTATCTTGCCCCTTGTTGCCACTGCCTAAGGTCGGATATGCATCAATAAAAAGATTCAAAGATCTTTACCTATAATATATAATTTATAATTAAATGTACAAAAATACCTTAAAGGCCAAGATAATTACCCAAAGAAAGTATGCCAGGTTTATTTGGAAGAGCCTTACGTTTGTGTATAATATATAGTACACCTGTCGAAGTATAATTTAAAAAAACAACAAATTAAAATATTAACAGACTGCTGTAAAAATTAACCTTGCGGATGGTGCTTTCGTGCAAGTGAAAAAATCAACTATTGCCATATTTGACACCTTTAAGACCCGCAAGAACAAGTTTACTGGAGAGGCAAAGAGACAGCGCGGTATAATTGCACATCTGGCCACAGAGCAGAGTCCAGATCTTCGTACGAGGACTTCAATAGCACACGCCATTGCCAAACAGCACGGTATCCTATGGCAAAACATCTACTCAGGCATATTCCGCGACCTTGACGAAGTTCTCATCCCAGCAGGTGTGGTAAGGGAAGGTGGCAGGCTGCCCTTGAGGAGGGGACCGAAAGCACTCCAGTTAGAAGGAGTGCCATTCTACGAGCTAACGGATACTGGCATTTTGGTAGCATCATCAATTGAAGAACTTAGTGATAACCGTATGCACTTGCTGCGGTCATACATCGCATCACTGGCTGCAAGCGATTCGGATTCCAAGATAATGAAAGAAAGTCTGCTATTTCTGATATTGGTGGCTCCAGCATTTGTTTCAAAAATCATCAATGAATATATTTACGCCTACAGCACTGGAACAATTGATAGCATTGTGCCGCTTGATATTAAGAAGCTGAGGTCAGTTATATCCAAGCAGATAATAGTCGAAAAAGAGCTGGTAGAAGCTGTTATCACTATGCAGCAGGACCAAAGAGAGATTGTTACAAACTTTTTCAAAGTACTCACTTAGTGGCCCTTATAACCGCAAGCCATGCACTGATACTTTTTCTGCTTGCCCTTACAGCCCTCGCAACGCCATATTGTTGCGTTCCTGCATTTTGGACAGCTGAAACTCTCTGACAGCTCCCCAGGTCTCACTTGCCTGCCGCAGGCATTGCAGTTGGGCATCTCATAGGAACCGGCATACATCGACTGGGTGATATTATCGTCGGAGTATTTTTACTTTGTTAAATTTAAGATAAGAAAAATAAATGGATTTATATCATCTAAATGAAGCTATATTATACTATGGGCATCGGAGGATATTTGGCCAGGGAGCTGGCCAAGGAGATGGATGGCAGATCTAGAGAATTTTATGAATTCGTCATGCCAGCAATTGATATAATAGAAGAGGGCAATGATCTAGTAGTCACCATTGATCTGCCAGGCTTTGCCAAGAAGGATATTAACCTCAGAATTATAGGCAATATCTTGTACATAACTGCCAAGAGAGTGCAGGAAGGACCTCTTGATACGGTTTACTACATGCACAGGCCACTTAAGATAGACAAAAGAGTCATGTTGCCAATATCGCTTAAGGAAGAGGAAGAAAAGGTGGAAGGCAAGGCGACGTATGAAAATGGCATTGTTACGCTCAGGATACCAATACCTAAATCTACAAACATTCCAATAACATAAACGCGTACCTAATTTTTGTGACTTTTCAGTAATGTTAGCTTCTCCTGTTGCTCAGTGAAATAAGAGAAATTGAATCCAAATGATCACAGTATTACGCACTGCTAAATGTAACACTCATCATAACTATCGTATCATTTGATTATGCTCTGTCTGTGTCGCTTCCTTGCATCCATATTGCAATAATGATGGGCACTTAGATGAAATGCTGCACAATAGGAATTTAGCAGTGGATCTTATTAGATATTATTAGACAGGAGAAGATTCAACTTCTCAAAAGAAGGAGGTTATTGCAGAAAAGTAGCAAAAGTGCACAATGAAAATAAACTGGTAATTGAGAGAAGATCATGCCATATCCTAGTTAGGCAGCTGTTTTAGCGCAAGTAGGGTTCAAATTTTCTTTTTGAATGCTACTGCAATTGCCACAGCAGTTGCGGCAAAGCCACCATACGCAAGATAAACGTTGTAGGGCAACATCAAGGCTGATCCAATGAATAATGCAGAGCCAAGTATACTTGCAGCAAGTGCCCTATTATTTTTCTCATAACCGTCATGAGCCCCTTTCGTTTCAAGATATGTCTTCAACAGTGGGGCAATACTTACTGAATCTTGAATTCCCTTTGCAAACCTCTTGGCAGATATTTTTACTTCCTCAATGTAAGCGTCACGTAAAAGACCCTCTTCTTCAAGGAGTCCTGCAAGCACCTTGACGAACTTGAATGTCACCTTATGATGATAATAGATGCCCTCAAGAATAGAAGACATACGCATGTATAGTGCAAGATTCTTTGGAAGTCGAAAGGGAAATCGGCTCATTGTCTTGTTTGCAAGGTCTACCAGAGCCTTCACCTCCATTCTGTCGACCTGTTTACCATGCATGGATTGGATGCTGAGCGCGATGCCACGTTCAACCACGTATCGGTTCACGGTGGGCTCAAGCGTACCAAGCTCTATTAGAACATTGACAGTCCTCTCGGGGTCCTTATCTATCAGGCCAAGATAGAGGCGAATAAGCCTGATACGGGTCTCGCTGTCGAGCCTTCCTACCATTCCAAAGTCGTACAGTATTAAGCGGCCGTCGTCCGCAACTGAAATGTTGCCTGGATGCGGATCTGCATGGAAGATATCGTGATTCAGAAGCATCTTGAAGAATAGTCTATGCACGCGCACTACAAGCTTTTCTCTATTAATCCCTTTTTCGTCCAGCCTTGAAATATCAGTTATCTTGACGCCTGGAACATATTTCATTGTAAGCACATGTTTGGTAGTCC
>DAINRW010000005.1:0-29807 GCA_036741615.1 Nitrososphaera sp. | reverse complement strand
ACTACTGGTGACGACAGGTTTGCACCGCACACCGGTACGCCCTCAATTTGTTCTTCTTCTTCAATTAGAAGACTCATTTGAGTATTAGTCCAACACATCGAATAATAACAGATAGTATGAATGTACTCTAAGACCTAAGTAAAGACTACTTCTAGTTAAAAAGAACTATTTTAAAAGTTACCGACTAAAAATAATCTGTCATTTTTGCGTTTGCCGTTTCCTTTACCAGCTTTGACAGCTTTTTCTTCTCTTGACGGGGTGGGGGCTTTATACCCGCTATCATTTGAAGAAATTCTAATTCTCTTTCAGTCATGCCTAAGTTTTCAAAATATATCTGATTAAATAAAATTTTTTGTAAAATATGTTCTAGTGCTACAAGGCGGCTATAGGCTTTGTTGCCGATGTCTGTACCCTCCAGCACTTTAGCTAGGACGGTCTTCTTAATATTGAGCACACCACTTGAAATAATTCGGTCAAACGTGGAAACTACCTCAAAGTGGTCATCGATACCAGTGTAGCATATTAGAGTCGCTGGCAAAAATTTTCCAAGACTACGGGCCCGTTTTGAGTGGTTCTTGTCCAGAACCAATATGGATAATCCAAAAGCCAATATTGCATCCATTATCTGCTTTGGCAGACGCTCGTCTAGTACGTCATCATCTGACTTAAGTTCGACAGGATAAAATCGGATGCAATCTATTCTGCATCTTTCATGGAGTGCAAATTGCTTGAGCATTTGAGTCCTTGCAAGGATGTTCTCGTAGTGCTCATAGTCCTGTGTGTCAGGTACCTTTGTCACTGCCGCGATCAAAAGGTCAAAACTACGGCATTGCGCCTCTTCAACTACCCTTATTTCAGACGTTGGTATAAGATTATTATTCTTGAGGTGATTCGACCTTAGCGAGCTACAGAATAATGACTTGAGCTCCCTCTCATCCATTGTATATCTTTTAGCAGCTTGCGTTAATGTGTTTTGTCATACTTGATTTTGCAGGCCCTTTTCATGGACCTTGCAAAATTTTCCAGATCTATGAGCATCTTTGTACCTGAACCATCAGATATTTTGTTAATGATTGCACTGCCTACAATAATTGCTTCCGCACCTGCAGCTATCATGATTTTAGCATGTGCAGGCCTGCTTATTCCAAAGCCTACAGCCACTGGAACTTTTGCCCTAGCGATCTGCTTTACTGCTCTAATGGTGTTAAAAGTATATTTCTGGAAAGAACTGCGGGCACCAGTTATGCCATAAACCGATACAACATATAAGAATCCTGTGGTGTTGGCAACTATCTTGCGCAGCCTTGCGTCCCGTGTGTTTGGCGATACAAGGAATACCGTAGCAAGGTTAAGCTTTGAAGCCACCGATGTATATATTTCTGCCTCGTCAACTGGCAAATCTGGCAGAATAAATCCGTCAAGTCCGCATTGCTTGGAATCGTACATGAATTTTTCCATTCCTGGCCGAACAAGAATGTTAGAGTAGGTCATCGCAAGCATGGGAAGATTTGGGTGCTTCTTTCTGACTACTCTTACTAAATTTAGAGCCTTTTCAGGCGTCATACCATTCTTTAGCGCAATGTTAGAAGCTGCTTGTATAGTAGGCCCGTCAGCTATCGGATCTGAAAAAGGGATACCCACCTCGATGATGTCCGCACCTCCGTCTACCAATGCATCGATAACCTGCTTTGAAGTTGCAATATCTGGGTACCCTGCAACTACATAGCAGATAAGAGCCCTTTCTCCCTTTTCTGCAAGCTCACGGAATTTTTCGGTGATTCTATTATGCATGCTTTGTCTTTTTCTTTCTTCTGCTCTCTTTCTTGCTCAGATAATCTTGAACAATTTCGACGTCTTTGTCTCCTCTCCCTGAAAGAGTAACTACTATAATGTCATCCTTTTTCATTTTCTTAGCCAGCCTCATTGCATATGAAAGTGCATGTGAAGGCTCAAGAGCTGGGATTATACCTTCAAGTCTGGACAACGCAACAAATCCTTCTATAGCCTCCTTGTCTGTAGATGCAGCGTATTTAGCACGTTTGACCTCTTTCAACATTGCATGCTCTGGCCCTACTCCGGGATAATCAAGTCCTGCGGATATACTATGGGTTTCAATGACCTGCCCGCGCTCATCCTGCAATAAACGCGTCAACATGCCATGCAAAATTCCCTCTGAGCCAGCAGAGAGGCTTGCGGAGTGTTTACCTGAATTGATCCCTTTACCTCCTGCTTCTATACCATAGAGCCCCACGTCTTTGTCATCAAGGAATGCATAGAATGAGCCTATAGCATTGCTTCCTCCACCAACACATGCAACAATAGCGTCGGGCACAGTACCTTCCGCATCTGAAATTTGCTGTTTTATTTCTCTACCAATCACACTTTGAAAATCTCTTACCATCATAGGATAAGGGTGGGGACCGACAACTGAGCCGATAAGGTAATACGTTGTTTTTACGTTCGCGATCCAATCTCGTATTGCTTCATTTATCGCGTCCTTTAGAGTCCTGCTGCCAGCTTCTACAGGATGAACCTTAGCTCCCAGAAGTTTCATCCTAAAAACGTTCAGTCGTTGTCGATCATAGTCTTTGGACCCCATGAATATTTCAGCGGAAAGCCCAAGCACCGCACATGCTATGGCTGTACCGACGCCATGTTGGCCAGCACCGGTTTCAGCAATAATCCTTTTTTTGCCCATCTTTTTTGCCAAAAGAGCCTGCCCAATGGTGTTGTTGGTTTTGTGTGCGCCGCCATGTAGAAGATCTTCTCGCTTTAAATATATCTTCGCGCCACCTAACTTTCTTGTTAGGTTCTTTGCAAAGTAAAGGGGCGTGGGCCTACCAGCATATTGAGTGAGATAATAAGAAAGTTCATTCTGAAATTCTGGGTCGTTCTTGTATTTCTCGTAGGCGGATTCCAGCTCCTCGACTGCAGGAGCTAACGTTTCGGGTATATACTTACCGCCATATTTTCCAAATTTGCCTCGTACAGGATAGCTTCTCAACAAGATGAATCACCTAATCTTCGAGGGGATATTTTAAGAGATGTTTAACTTATATTGCATAATACAGTCGAGAGACCTTGTCGCCGATATTGGGTGTTTGCATTATAGTTGTCCCCACCAAAAAGGCATCCGCTCCTGCACGCTTCAAGTATTGTATGTCTTCAGGACTGTTTATACCGCTTTCGCTTATGATCAGCGCCTTGCCCTTGTCATACTTTTTCAGCAGCTTTTCGGTGTTTGTAATGTCTACCTGAAGGTTGTCAAGGTTCCGATTATTGATGCCGATAAAGTCGTGTTGTGCTTTGAGTACGTCTCCAAACTCTTGTTCCGTATGTGCTTCAATTAGCACTTCAAGGTCTCTTTTTTTTGCATATTCTAGAAGTCTCTCCAAGCTATCTTCCGCTAGATGGTTGTCGAAGATAGACTTGATAAGGAGTACGCAATCAGCACCAACTTTCTTACCTGCCTCTACCTGTACCGTGCTAACAATGATGTCTTTCATGAGTATGGACATCTTGGGGAGCGCTTTTCTAATGGTCGCCAAATATTCGAGTGAGCCATCAAACAGTGAAGGCTGTGTCAGTACTGATATGCCGGTTGCTCCAAACTCCGCCATAGTCTTTGCAATGACCGTTGGTTCTTCCTTACTCCTTATCTTTCCCTGAGAAGGTGAGGAGAATTTCACTTCAGTTATCAAAGGAGCGTGCCGACATAACCTAATAGCTTTTCTAAGGCTTATTGTATGGTGGCTACATAGTTCATTTATTTCATAGAGACCCTGGTCTATTGCCCTATAGGAGTTGTCGGCTAGCTGTTTTATGCTAAAACTGGTCTTGGCGAATTCAGGCATGCGTTTACTTCAATCACAACGCTCCTATGAATTCTACAGGTATTTGATCCTAATGCGCATGCGGTGGAGGTGCACTACCTTTAGATAAGGCTTCATTGAATGTGCCAGCGGACTTTTCATGAAATTCTAGATTTGCCTGGTCTACTTTGATTGCCTGTGGAGGACATACTGACACGCAAGCCATACACCAAATACAGTCATGCTCTCTGATTGGATCTGCCTTATCGGTATAGTCTTTTCGTTCTTCTTTGACTGAGCTGCCTGTACCTGCGCTTGTAGCATTTGCTACCTCAGTTGCAGGAACATCATTCTCTGTTCTATACCATTGAAATACCTGTACTGGACAGGCTTCGATACATGCGCCGTCAGCAACACACGAGTCCCAGTCGACAGCCACCATTGTTCCATGCACGCCTAGAGGAACCAATTCTTCTCCTCTTGTTTGGTAGGCAGATTTGACCTCTTCATTTTCTGCCGCTTCTGCAGCCCTTCCAGGCCCCCATACAAAATGAAAATGCTCCCCGTCCGAATGTTGGTGCTTGCCAGATGGCTGATGATTTTTTGGAAAGTCTGGATCTATTGGCATGTTGATATAGCTACGTAAGATACATTACTAATATGGGTTACATACATCACTATCGCTGGTTCCATAGCCTCGCTATTAATTCAGGTATATATTGATGATGAACTCTATCCACTGTAGCCTAATGTCTGAAGGCGGGATCTTTAAGAATAAATCAAAACTATCACCGCGCTACATGCCAGATGAGCTACCGCACCGCGAAACTGAGATTCAGCAAATAATACGTGTGTTTTCTGATGCACCTAAGGATCCTGACAGATTTCCTCTTAGCATTTTGCAGGTAATAGGTGCCGCAGGCATTGGCAAGACTTCAACTGTTCTAAGATCGTCTAAACTCCTCGAAGAGCTCTTTGCAAAAAATAGGCTGAAATTAAAGATTGTATACATTAACATGAAACTGCAAGGCGGCAACAAATTTGCAATTTATAGATTCTTGCTTGAGCGCATCGCTCCAGAATTGCCTGCTCAAGGGCTTAGCGCCGAAGAGATGCTTCGCTACCTCTTGCAATATTTAAGACAAAATAACGAATATGCTTTGATTGTTATAGATGAAATCGATTATCTCGTCAAAAGTAGTAAGGATATAGGTATTATTTACGATCTGACGCGCTTAAATGAATATGAGCTTGACAAGCCTTGCTTTGTTAAGGGAGTAATATTCATTGCGCGGAGTATGGAATTTTATACTAAGCTTGATGCAGCTGAGCTGAGCACGCTTGGAAGAGTTCCATTGGAATTCCATCCGTATACACTGCAGCAAGTCAGCGACATACTAGAGAGCAGGGTTGCTGAAGCATTCAATCCAAAGGCATTAGGGTCAGACGTTATCGATAAAGTTTCGAGCATTACAACTTCAGCCGAGGTAAATGGAGACGTGAGATATGCCCTCGACCTACTATTATACGCAGGTAACCTTGCAGAATCCAGTGGGTCAGCAAGGGTGACGCTTGATCATCTGCGAAAGGTGCATGGCCAAATTCACCCTTCAATCACGACGGAGGAGATTGATCAACTCTCAAAGAACCACATACTCAGCCTCATGGCTTTAGTGCGCGCGCTGCGGAGCAAGAAAAAGCCATACGTTGGGCTCAAGGATGTACGCCTGTACGCTTCTGAACTTGCTGACCAGCTAGGCATGAAAAAGATCGATATCGAAGATTATCTTGACGATCTAAATGCAAGGAAGTTAGTGGAGGTCAAATCACTTAAAGCAATAGGATTACATGGCGCTTCGCTTGCTGAACTAGAACCTGTATTGATGAAGAAGGTCAAGGAAGGTGAGTAGTAGTCAAGTGTCGCAAGCGATGACCAGCAAGGAAATTATAGAGATAGGACTTGGCAGCATCGGCAAGATCAAGATAATGAAGGCTCTTGCAGAAGAGAACAAATTGGCAACAGTCTATGTGCTTCATAAAAAAACTCATCTGAAGCGCGAAGATATCAAGAATAACATTCTCGATCTCGTAAAGATTGGATGGGTTACTCAGAACAAGTATGCTAATGTGATGTATGGGATAAACAGAGATAACAAGTACGTCAGTGAATTAATAGACTTCTTTAACGATGTTGGTTACATTGGTCAGTAATAGAAATTGAGGGTCTGCAAAAGCATTTATTTTAAAATATTCTGGGCTTTTAGTCAATAGATCATTTTACATTTGAATTACTTAATCGAGATAAATCTTGGATGTTTGTCGGTGGTAGGACCGAAAGGTTGTATTGCAGCTTCATTATAACAAGAGGGGGATGAAACCTTCTAGCCGTAGAAGTTGATATACCTGTCATCCTTGGCCTGGTTCTCCATTGCTCTTAAGGAGCGGAATAAGGCATCGATTGCTGCGGCTTCGCTGAGTTTGCCCTTTGCCACTTGATCAGCAAATCCCGAGACATTAAGATAGCGGACCGAATCCGCTATCGTATCGGTTCTAACTCCTTTTTCTGAGCATCGCCTGACTAGGCCCCCAATCAGGCGGTCAAGATGATAGTTAAGATGTATTTCTGCTGCTTCCTCACCATCCACCCCGTAAAGATCTGATATCATAAGGTCTAGCCTTGCTTCATCTTCGCTAGTAACACCGCCATGAGCGGCCTGTATAGCAGAACGGCCTCGTGGCTTTTTAGCATCACTTTCGTGCATATTTTAAGAACAAGTCAGCTATGGTATTTTCTTCTTATTAATATAGCGCTGAAGAATCCAAAAAGGAATAAAAAGGCGATTCTCTAAACCCAGATGTGCAGTCTTCGCCACAGATCCGTTCTAAATTCATTTTCATTACAGGCGGAGTCATGTCTGGCCTAGGAAAGGGTGTGACCACATCTTCTACAGCAAAACTTCTCCAGCTTGCTGGTTACAAGGTCTCCTGTGTAAAAATAGACCCATATGTAAATTACGACGCTGGCACTATGAATCCAGTCGCCCATGGAGAAGTGTTTGTTACAGACGACGGTGGGGAGTGCGACATGGACATAGGCAATTACGAACGATTTATCGATATCGCGATGACAAAGGACCATAACATAACTACGGGGCGTGTTTACATGGACGTTATTAGGTCTGAGCGAGAAGGTAAATACTTAGGCCAATGTGTCCAAATAATTCCGCATGTCACTGATGCGATAAAGAATGCCGTGTGCAAGATTGCAAATGAGGAAAAACTAGATATTTTGGTGGTCGAGTGTGGGGGGACGGTTGGAGACATTGAGAGCTTACCGTTCCTTGAAGCTCTCAGACAGATGGAGTTGGAGATAGGTCGCTCAAATACCCTTTTCATTCATGTAACACTGGCTCCTGTGCTTGATGTGGTTGGCGAGCAAAAGACGAAGCCGACGCAACACAGCGTCCAAGAACTCAGAAGAATTGGCATTCAGCCAGATATTCTTGCTGTCAGATGCAAGACACCACTAAGGGATGATGCTAGGCGAAAAATTTCACTTTTTGCAAGCGTAGAACAAAACTGTGTAATATCATGTCATGATGCACCTTCAATATACAAGATGCCAGAGGTACTCGATAGCCAAGGTATGCTCAGATCAATATCAGATCGACTAGGACTTCAAAAAGCTACTCCAAACTGGGATAATTGGAAGAATATCGCAGAGTCCTTTTCAAAACACGAGGGTTCGATCAAAATTGCAGTTGTAGGCAAGTATGTGAAGTTGCCTGATAGTTATGTCAGCATTTACCATGCCCTACTTCATGCTGGTGCCAGCATTGGCAAAAAGGTCGAGGTATACTGGATCGACTCTGAAAAATTTGAAAACGGTGGTCAGCAAAACCTATCAATGCTAAAAAACTTTGTAGGGGTCCTCGCACCTGGGGGGTTTGGAATCAGAGGAAGCGAGGGAATCATAAGTGCGGCAAACTATTCAAGGGCAAACAACATCCCATATCTTGGAATTTGTTTTGGGTTCCAGCTGGCAATAGTTGCCTTTGCAAGACATGTATGTAATTTGGCGGACGCGAACTCTACAGAGCTTGACGCGAATACAAAGAATCCTGTTGTTGATTTCATGCCAGAACAACTAGATATTCACAATATGGGGGGTACTATGCGTCTTGGGAGCCACGAGATAAGCCTGACACCAGAAACAATTGCAGCGAATATCTATCGCTCAACCACTATAAAGAGGCGACACAGACACCGCTTTGAATTTAACCAAAAGTATCTCGATGTCGTTACGAAGAATGGTCTTTTACTATCAGCTCATTCAGACGGAGGTAGACGAATGGAGATACTCGAAATACCAGGTCATAGATTTTTCTTTGCAGTACAGTACCACGCAGAATTTAATAGCAGGCCAGGTAAGCCAGAACAGGCATTTGACGCCTTCGTCAGGGCGGCTGCAAGGTACTAGAATTTCAATTCATAAATTCTCTGACGAGCATCTCGAAGCGAGGTTTTCTTTTTCACGTAACCTTGATTGATAAGGTGGCTGAGTGAAAGCCGAATGGTTCGCTCCGGCAGCATTGTGCGCACCGCAAGGTCTTTTTGGCTTAATGAGCCCTCGTACTCTAGTGTCTTCAATATTAGTTTAGCACTTGGCGGCATCTTCAGCATATCTTCGGCAAGCTTAACTTTTTTTGCCATAAGTGATGCTGGAGAAGAATCTCCGCCAAGTCTCACAAGGCGGGCAGGAAATGCATGCTTGCTGCATTCAAGGGTACTCTTTATCTGTATCCTACGGCCACCGTCAAGCACTACTTCGCAGTGGTAACGACTAATGATGTCAGTGATCTCAAGATTACTTTGATTCGGAACGATAAGCGGTCTACGGGTGTTGTCAAGAGAGTTTACAGAAACAACCAAAAATACTGGCGATTTCTGTAGTACCATGGGGCCGCCAGCTGACATTGAATATGCAGTAGAGCCAGTAGGAGTTGAAATTATTACACCATCACTCTTGTCATGCCAAATGTCATTGGCATCTATGCGCAAGACATGCTCCATCAGAGTTGCACTCTTACTTGGAAAGACTGCTACATCATTTAAGACTGGGTACGCTTGCCTGCCGTCCACTTTAACTGCAAGGCGCAAAACTTCCTCGACAGAATAGCTGGCTCGCTTCAGTTGAGATATTGCAGATTCTATATCTCTTACATCAAGCTGGGCGAGGAAACCAGTCGAATCAGTCTCGTAAATACCAAGAACAGGAGCAGAATCATATTCGATCTTGTGGAAGTAATCAAGTATGCCTCTGTCGCCCCCAGCCACCATTACGAGATCAACTTCATTTGCAGTATGATAGTCGTCATCCTTCATTATCTGAGTCCTGACGGTCAATGATTCTAGTGTCCTTTTAACTTTGGAAAGGAGCGCTCCGTCCCGCATGTCACTGCCTGAAAGCGCAACTTTCATCGCCATTACTCTAATTGTAATATTCTGGAGCCGAATTTAAAGTTAAGATAGACGTCCAAATCCGATGGCATTGTAAAGGTAGGAAGCTGTCTCTTCTACATTGCGCATCGTGGGAATTTTGGCTATGCCGACCTGTCTTGTTTCGAGGGCTGCCTTAACGGCCCCAACTCCAAAGCAGATCGCCCATATTGGATCCTTTTCTTTTATGTAAGCGCATGAAAATGAGGCGCACAGTATGTCACCTATGCCCGTAGAATCGACCGAGTCAATCTCTTGCAATGTCAACCAGTAATGCCTTTGCTCATGAAGCAAATGTATGATCCGATGCTCCGTATAAATTACAAATTCTATGCCGCGTGAACGCAACTCCTGCATACCCGTTAATCCTTCCATCCCTCCTGTCAGGGCTGCCATCTCCTGATTGTCGACTTTTATTGCAGTTATACCTGAAAGATCTACTTCTATCTTGTCTCTGATGAATATGGAGCCCTGATGGTCAATGAGACGCAGATACCCTTGTGGATCAAGCATTACAAAATTTTTTTCACCTCTATTGCGCTTTATCTCGGCAAGAACGTCTTGAGGTAATTCATCGATTACGGGACTCACTAACCAGCAATCTGCTTTCGTTTTTTGAATATCCTCAACAGTTAAGGGTTCGCACTTGTCAAGTAGCCTTAGATCTCTTGAATCATCGCGAGATATTATCAGAAATTTGGTAGTCGGTGAATTTACGAGCACACTATCTCTCAACACGATGTTATTATTTTGCAGCGTATTGTACAGTTTCCTTGGAAGGTCTCTACCTGCCTTTGTAACCAGAGAAACATCAAAGCCAAACCTCCTACTTGTAATTCCACAGTAGCATGGGGGCCCTCCGATGCTTTCGAGCGTCCTACCATCATTCATCTTTATTTTGTCCAGCACAATATGTGACGCAATAGCTATTCTCAAGTACGGTTAGCGACATATAGGTTAAGTTCTTTGATAATAAAAGGGCTTGTTTGCGCAGCCCTAACCGAGGATTGGGATGGCGGCGTGGGCTGGCGCTAACGCCCTCTGCAGAATTTGTGGTCTACCACAGCTATAAGCATTGTGGTTGATTGTGTCGAGATACTTTTGGGTAGTATTTTTCTGTAGAGTGAAAAGGTATCTTACTATTCTCTTTCAAGCGTTATATTTTAGAGAAAAGGCCCATCCTGCTTAAATTTTATTTTAACGATACAATAAAGAATTTCTTGACACCATAAAAGCCCTCGGGACGTCTTCCTCTAAATGGCAATAGAAATTGTAGTCCCACCCATTAGGTTTGACACAATGACTAGACTCAAGCTTTCGAACTCCGATATTTGGACACTAAATCCTTACCGTAAGCGACTATTAACGCTTTTTTTGCAGCTTTATAGATCCGTAGCGTTAAGCACATCGCCTCGTTCAATTTCAAACACAAGCTTTAAAGGATAGCAAACAAGTCTTACCCAATATATGCCAAAGAAGAGAGCAAGCAGAGGAAGGTCCAAGGGAGGAAAAGGAAGCTCAGGCACAGTAAGTTGCAGCCAATGCGGAGCTTTGGTTCCTAGAGACAAGGCAAAGAAAGTTACAGGAAGGATCACCCTTGTAGAACCTACGCTTGCAAAAGAACTGAGAGCGTCAGGGGCATACATACCGATGTCTACGGATGTTAAGTTTTATTGCGTATCGTGTGCAGTTCATAGGGGCATTGTTAAGGTAAGGTCAGAGTCTGATAGAAGGACAGCCTCTAAACTTCGCTAGAGGATAGTGCCCTTACAGTAACTGCCACTCGCTGGGCCAGTGTAATGCTTGCGACTATCGAAACGATTATCATCGCCCATTGCATCGCTTCTTTGACGGGTATCATGCCTATTATCGCAATTATCAGCAATCGTTCTGCGCGCTCCCCTATTCCTACGCCGGTGAGTTTTCCTCCAAGAGATTCGGCTCTTGCTCTGGTATAGCTAACGAGAAGCGACGTCCCTAGCGCGACCAGACACCAAAACGAGTCTGCGAGTTGCCCATATGCAATACCCCCGAATATCGCTACTTCAGATACTTTGTCAAACACTGAGTCAAGGAATGCGCCCTTTTTTGAAATCTGTCTTGTAACTCGCGCTACGCTGCCATCGACGATATCGAAAAAACCTGAAAGCAAAAGTATAATTCCTCCTACGACAGCAGCCAGATTCCACGGGGTCCAGCTGAAATCAAGAAATCCATTCGAGCTATACACAAAAGCTGCTAAAACTGAAACAGCTAGACCAACTCCTGTCCAACCATTCGCTGAGACCCCTGTCGAGGCAAATGTTTTGCCGATCCTTGCTAAAGTAGGCTCAAGCATCCCTCTGAGTTTATTCAGCAATATTTCTTCAACCGGATTCTTACATAATAATTTATATGCTGCGTAGGAAAAAGTCACCCGAGTTTTTACTTAGCATCATGGCTATTAGATATGTAATTCGGAGGGCTCTGCCTGGATGGGTTATCCATTCTTGCCCATTGCTTTTGCTCCCGCTTTCATGTTACCTGTCGCATTTCTCATACCATGTACGTATCAAATTTCTTGCGACTTTGTAATCGACTTTCTCTTCAACCTATCACATAGTTGTTATTGCAATCTCCGTATTAGTGATATATTGTAGCATAAGAATACGGTAAAAGATCTCTCGTAGTGATGAACCTTTTCGTGCCCACAAATGATAATTCTTTAATATGTTTTTCTTGATGTATACATGGTAACCTAGTACATGACAGATTGGGATTTAGTTTCGGTCCTGTCAAAAATCGGAGTTAATTTTGAAACAGAAGGTAACAACATCAGAGTACATAGTATAGCATCTATTGATCGTGCCACCGAAAGAGATCTTGCATTTTGCTGGTATGTCGGGGAAAAAGGAGCATCATACATTTCTGGCTCGAATGCAGGTGTAATATTATGTAAGAGGGAAATGCAAGGTCAAGTACATCCGAATAACAGGCAACTGCTAATTTTTACAGATAACCCTAGACTTACGTTTGTGCGAGCGACTAGAGAAATGACGCGTCAAGATCAGCTGGTGGGTATCTCTCCAAGGGCGGTCATCTCGGAGAAAGCAAAGATTGGATCTGGTTGTTATATTGGTGATTACACGGTAATTGGAGACAATTGTTCAGTGGGCGATAACACGGTGATCTACGACAGGGTGTCACTTGTACAAAAGTGCATAATTGGTAATAACTGTGTGATCCAATCAGGAGCCTCTTTGGGGTCTGATGGTTTTGCTTTTGAGAGGTACGAAGGTGGCGAACTCGAAAAATTTCCTCATAACGGATATGTTAGGTTGGGAAATAACGTTGAGATTTACACTAATTGCTCAGTTGCGCGTGGGTCACTGTCTGATACTTCAATTGGGGATGGAACTAAACTTGATGCTCTAGTCCATATTGCTCACAATGTTAACGTTGGGAAGAACTGCGAACTCACTGCTGGAACAATTATTGGAGGTAGTACAAGCGTAGGAGATATCAGCTGGACAGGTCTGAATTCAACATTGAAAAATGGAATCAAAGTAGGTAGAAACGTGATTGTCGCCTCCGGCGCTTCAGTGATAAATGATGTTTCAGATGGCGACATCGTTGCAGGAGTTCCAGCTAGGTCAATCAAACACAAGGTAAATACCGACGAAGTATTTCTTATGGCAGGCCAAAAGAAGACTGATGCAAAGCAGAGCTAGGTACTTATTGATTCAATAACCTCTTTTGGCATTTGTTGAGAAACAGTTCTAGTTACCTTATCTTGTGGAACGTTTAACAATTTGAAGTCTTTGCCGAAAAACAGCTTTTGAACTTCAAAAGCTTCCACACAAGATACTGAATTATCAGATCTACTTTGCAATGCACGATATTGAGCAAGACCACGAATGGCGTTAGATTGAAGGAAGGACTTACTTCTTTGAGAAAAGAAAATGTCGATAAGTTCAATCTTGCCATCGATTACATCCGAGATATCATAATAAACCTGAGGCTTAAAGTCTCGGGTTACGGGTATTTCATATGCCAGGATGTTTGGGACGAATCTTCCCGCCTCCATTGTAGAAGCAGCTATTGCACGATGATCGTGATGTGTATCACATAAAGAATGAGTTAGCACAATATCAGGTTCGGCTTTCTTTATAAAAAACTCAATGTGATTGATAAGGTCGCTTGAAAGTGATAACTTGGTATCCTCAAAATTGTCTATCCAGAGTCTTTTTGCTCCTATGAATTTTGCGGATTGTATTAATTCCTTTGTTCGTTCCTCAGGATCGCCGGAAGCTCCTCCTCGAGTCAATGTGTACATGAAGATATTGTGGTGGTCTTGCCGCGAAGCTTTTAGCAATAGGCCGCCGCATCCAAGTTCAATGTCATCAGGGTGCGCCCCGATGGCAAGAATATTCATCACAGAGATTGAGCCTCCCACTTATTTATAAGATGCCATATCCCGCTCTGTCATAATATAATAGATGATTTATCTTACGTGCTTCATTGACATTATATCTCCGAATAGCGGATGCGTTATAATGGACTGGGCGATCCAAAGCAATGACTTTTAAATTGTTTGGCCCTTATTCTCCTTCATTGAACGACGTAGTTTTTGCTTTTTTGCTTTTGTTGATCGCTGTGTCAGCTGGAAGGTATGCTAGTGCACAGTCGATCCCGATGCTACCACCTCCCTTTCCCGAAAGCAGTCCAGAACAGGAAAGAGTGGCTCCAAACGATCGAGCACCGCCTGTGATTGAAATACTCACTACTGAGTTGTATGAGGGAAAGAATGTCTTTAAGGTTCGGATAACAGACGACTCGAGCTTGAGGACGAGAGAAGTCAAATACGTACATGATGGTCAGCTTAGGGTTGACGGCCTCTTCCGAGACCAGAACAATGTATATAAAGCATTAATAGACATCTACCCACCTTCGCGGGTTGTCACGGTCACCGCAAGCGATGCAAATGGAAATATTGTATCCGACTATGAGGAATATGAAATCACTAGGCCCAGGGACTTAATCTCCCAGATAATGGACAGACTTTCACAGACATTGAATTACTTTCAAAACCTATTAGGGTTGTAATGTCATATAGTGACTATAGTAATAAATAAATGCGCATATAACAGCATGAAGTTAAGTAATCTGTGGCTTGGGTTCAAGGTGGAAGGTGCAAATGATTGGCTGAAAAAATATGGATTGCATTCTTTTTTGTTGTGATTGCACTTTGGACAGTTGTGCTCACATCGTCGATATATCCTAGAATTTATGGTATAGAAATTCTGGTAGACAGCGAATTTGACCTAACCTACTTTACCTTGCCGATATTAGGCTTCAACCTGATCTATGTGGTCATGCTAATCCTGATATTTGGAGTATACCTCGCTGCTTACGGGAAGGTCACAAAACACCAACTAAAGATGAAGGAACAGGTCTCTGAAAGGTTCCGCAACCAAACAGAGCTATGCAGTATAATAATTCCAGCAAGAAATGAAGAGAGTGTCATTAAAAGAACCGTGCTAGAATGCCTAAAACAGACATATCAAAAAATCGAAGTTATCGTAGTATGCCATAATTGCTCTGACAGGACGTATGAGGAAGCAAATGTTAACGATCCAAGGGTGAAGGCATTTGATCTTCGCACAAAAGAGGCAGGTAAAGGAATTGCTTTAAATTTTGGGGTTAAGAATTCAAGTGGCAATTTTATAATGGTGCTCGATAGTGATGGACTACTAACCCGAGATTTCATTGAAAAAGCATTACCTCTCTTTGATGAAAATTACTCTGCCGTGCAAGGCAGATATATTCCAAGCAATAGAAGTTTTAACTTAGTAACAAGGATGCTTGCACTGGAGGGGGATCTTTGGTCTACTCCATTTATGACAATAAGGACGTGCATTGGTCGTCGGTGTCCTCTTGGAGGGACAGGTTATATTGTCAGAAAAGACATCCTTGCCAAGGTAGGAATGTTTGCCAATCACCTTGTCGATGACTATGAGCTAACCTCTCGACTACTAAAGAAAGGATACAAGATAGCATTTGCACCCCTGTCGATAAACTATGATGAAAAACCACCTACACTTGATTTCATGCTGAGGCAAAGAGCAAGATGGGCCAAAGGATTCATTGATTTGCTTGGAACAAGGGCAGGGGATCGATCAGATATTATTGGTCACATTTTCTGGCTAAGTCCGATCGCAGCGGTTACAGGGTTTATCATGCTCATGATTCCTGCCATCGCAGCTATTCATTACCTGATATATGACTACTATCCTTATACATATGCGTACATGCCCCTCAGTATATGGTTTGTGCTGATAGGTTTGCTCTTTATATTGCAGGGTGCCGTTTTGATAAAGGAATATGGGTGGCGCGGTTTTGGATATGCAGCTCAGATACCACTATTTCTGCCGTTTTCACATTACTGGTTCGTAAGTTTCATTAGGGCATTTACAATCAAATCTTGGGCTAGCACCAAAACTACGCATGGATTCATGAAACAGAAAGGGACAGAAGATGCTTGGCAAGTGCAGCATGATTCTATACCCTAGAAATACAATAAAGACTCGTAATATTCATTAAAATGCAAGTAGAAAAAAATATTGTAGACACTGTTACAATAGCTGGGACAAGGCCAGAAATCATTAAGCTTGCCGATTTGGTACAATTGCTAAATGGCCAGGGCAACCATGCTCTGATCTACACAGGACAGCATTATTCGGATAACATGAAGAGCATTTTTTTTGATGAATTAAATATCAAACCTGATTATGACTTGCGGTGCGATACGTCAGACGTTGCCACATTGAAGGACAGTATGCTAAAGTTCCTGCGAGAGATCAAACCTCCACACATTCTGGTATATGGCGATACAAATTCAAGCCTAGCAGGCGCAATGGCAGCCAAAGAAGTTGGCTCAACGCTCGTTCATATCGAAGCAGGACTTCGATGTTTTGATCTCAGCGTGCCAGAAGAAAGGGCCAGGATCCAGATTGATTCCACATCAGACCACTTATTTCCTCCAACGGAGCTTTCTAGGACCTTTCTTTCATATGAGGAAATAGAGAAGAACGTCACAGTAACGGGTAATCTTGTAGTTGACGTATGCAGGCGCCTTGCGAAGGTTGCGGACGAATACGGCAAGCATTACGATTTACCCGACAAGTATTTGTTACTTACTATGCACAGACAAGAAAACGTCGATGAACCTGATAGGCTCGAGATGTTGAGAAAACATCTATCAGGAATAAATCACAAAATTGTATTTCCAATCCATCCCAGGACAAAGAACAACCTTGCTCGTTATGGTATCACGCTGCCATCCAATGTCATAGCAGTAGAGCCAGCTGGTTATTTGGAATTTCTATATCTATTGAAGAATTGCCAACTCGTCATGACGGATTCTGGTGGAGTCCAGGAAGAGGCTATTGTACTTAAAAGGCCGTGCGTTACTCTTAGACATGTCTCAGAACGTTGGGAGACGCTGCTTTTGAAGGCAAATGTACTTTTTCCCTTACACCGCCGCGATCCACTAAGTAACGTTATTGAGACAATGCTTGGTGCTAAGATCGATCGCAATCCTTATGGTGAAAATGTTGCAAGAACCATGCTGCAGTTGATAACACAAATCACACAATAGGTTTCTTCCTGAATTTTTTGTCGGGTTGAGAGTAGCAATGATAGATGGTGTCTGTACGAGACGTGAATGGTACACTTCTCAACGATTAAATTATTTTGCGTAATCCTATTGTATATGAGCCGCTATTCGAGTGCTTTGTCTATTGCAATCGCACTATTACTTTTGATGCAAACGACTCTTTTAGCATATGGACAGGCATCTTCTTCTGAGCTTTATGGATGTCAGCATTACGGAAACGTGATGCACTGTGACCTGCTCTTAAATGAAATGCAGGGAACAGAGGTTAGTGGTAATTCATCCCTCATCAACCCCCTGACTACAACAGATACGTTATTTGTCAATGGCAGGTCTGGTCAAGCCTTAGAAATGCGCGGGGAATTTAGAGAGTCAATAGAGATAATGAACTCACCAGAGCTAAACCCAGATCAGTTCTCCGTTTCCTTTTGGATGATGCCTACTATGATAGAACCATATGGGCATATTGTATCACATAGCAACAGGCCGCAAACATCAGGCTGGCAGTTTGACGTCTTTAGAACTACTGGCAGCGGCCCATCCGGCTCAGAAGTTGGAACACTTCGTTTTGGTATATTCAACACTAATGGTACATTTTTTTCGCCCACAGGCGTTCAGGTTCCAGGAGACAAGTTTACACTGGTAACCGGCACTTTTGACGGTTCAAGGGTAAGACTATACATGGACGGAGTGCCTGTTGGCGAAGCCGAATTTCAAGGAGAATATAATTCGGATCCCGGTTTGCCGCTGAGGATTGGTTCAGCAGCTTACTGCTCATCATGCAACAGATGGTCAGGCGTTATTGATGAATTGCATATGTATGACCGTGCGCTTGGTGACGATCAAATCAAACAGCTCTACGATCTATCAGATATTTCTTTTGGCCGGATAGGTTCTTGGAAATTTGAAGGGGACACAAGAGATTTCTTGCAAAAACACGATGGAACGACCGTTACAATGCTCACAAGCATGGTCTTTGCTCCCGATGGTCGTCTTTTTTTTACTGAAAAAAACACAGGCGCAATAAGAATAATGTCCCCTGAGAATGTGATCCTAGATAACCCCTTTGCCAACGTAGATGATTTGTATGCGAGTTGGGAGCAAGGAATGTTGGGACTCGCGATTGACCCGGAGTTCAATATCAACCACTACGTATACGTATACTACACCGCTGTCGTAGACGTCCAAAATGCCGATAGCGATCAAGTGATCAACCGCGTTGTAAGGTTCACTGACAACAATAACACAGGGGTTGATCCAACAGTTATAATGGACAATATTCCGGCTTCTCGAGGATATCACTCGGGCGGCGCTATGACCTTTGGGCCTGACGGCAAGCTATACATTACCGTCGGCGATGCCACTGAGCACATTTTCGCCCAAGACCCGTCGATAGTAATTGGCAAGATACTCCGGCTAAATAAGGATGGTACGATACCAGGAGACAATCCCTATCCAAACTCCCCAGTTTACACTCTAGGTCACAGGAACATGTATGGTATTGCATTTAATCACAATGGCACCGGTCTCGTGGCTGAAAATGGTGACGTGCGGTACGATGAAATAAACCTTATAAAAAATGGGGGAAATTATGGATTTCCCACCTCACAGCCTGCCAACCTGCCTCCTGAGCAAGCAAATGATACCTCAATTAAGCCATTAAGAAGTTATTGGGAAACTATAGCACCAACACAGATGATTTACTATGACGGCGATGCATTGCCGGAGCTTAAAGGAATGTTCCTCTTTGGAAGCTTCACAGGTGATATCTATGCTCTTAGGTTAAGCGAAGACGGAAACAGCATAATTCAAGAGATAAAGATAGAACTCGAGCATTACCCCTTTGTGCCAACAGTCGGAATTGCACAGTCACCAGATGGAAAAATATACTATGGCGGGTACCAAATATACACGCTTGATTCAATAGGCGAGCCAGAGCAAATGCTCTTTACTATAAACATCGAATCGCCTCAAGCTTTTGACATTTCTGAAATCAGAGTTGAGGAAGAGCAAAAAAGGATTATAATAGATGCCAGCACGAAGGGCATGCTTGCTCCTGAGTCAACCCTTATTGCAAGGATCCCGCGAACCCTTCTTGACAACGTAACTACTGTAGCAGTCGAAGGTCAGCAAGGTCCAGGTCCAATAGAATTTGTCATCAATGAAGTTGGGCCCGCTTACACTACCATTAGCGTCGAATTAGGAAATCACACTGCAAACACAGGGGACATACGAGTGGCGATATACTAAGCTGTATTTTCCTGGTCTAGCGTGTTCGCCTAGTTTAGGGAACGCTATTTTATGTTCCAACTTAGACGATTCCCTACCCGCTAAAGGAACGGGAAGTATAAGGCAACAATTTGCCTTATAAGACAGATGGTGGCTGTTGAGATGCTGGCACTGCCTGTACTAGGCGGTAGAGATTTCCAGAAAGTGTCAGAATGTACAAGTTGCCATCCGGACCTGTTTCGATATCTGTAATTCCGCCAGTGAATCCTCTGCCAAATATTACGGGATTTAGCTCTTCATTGGTGTCAGCCACCAAGTCTTCTAAACCAGGAATACCGCCTAGGTCAAGCCCCGTTCTGTTGCCATTGATTGTAAAGAAGTACAAGTGGCCGTTGTTAATGTCGCCTACAAACATATTGTAGGTATATCTTTCTCCAAGGCTTGAAGAATTAAAGATTTCCACATCAGTGACGCCTTGCGATGGCAGCCAGCTGAAAACGGGGTCGGCGTAATGGGAGCCTTCAAAGTGCACGAGGTCTTCTACCGTGATCCTTTCTCTAGATATAGGTCCCATAGCCCTGCCCCATCCGCTGTTAAAACCAGGTAAAACGATATTTATTTCGTCATACTCAGCTGGGCCATCTTCAACATCCCAGAGAATCCCAGTTAGGGGGTCAAAGTCAAAACCAAAGCTATTGCGGATGCCGTAAGCATAATACTTACTCAGATCTATGCCTATGGCTGATAAGGGATTGCCGATTCCGTTGCCGTTGTAATCAATTCTCAATATGACGGACGTGTCATCGGGCAGGGGGCCATCCCTCAAGTTTTGGAGCATCCCGTCTCTGTTAAGGTCTCCTATTACTGCATATAGCATGCGATCAGGGCCAATTGCTATCTTACCGCCATCGTGATTTGGGCCAGGCTCTCCGGGCAGATCAAGAATGAGCTGTCCTCCAGTCATGTTGCCCGTACCTGTCCATTCATATTTGTAGAGCCTGTTTCTCACTTGCTCTCCAACTGGCTCAGTATAGTAGAGAAATACAGTCTTGGAGTTGCTATCTGTAGTAGTTGAATTTATAACAGCAACTCCGAGCAATCCTCGCTCACTGTTGTTTACTACAGGTACTTGTAGAATTGATTGCGGTTGGAGTACACCATTTGATACAAGTCGTACTCTGCCATTATCCTTTTGTGTTATAATGATGTCATCATTATCTAAAAATGCCATGCTCGTCGGCATTTCGAGACCTGTGATGACTTTTTCAACTCGTATGCTAGGATCAGCTATACTTGGTGGAGCCGGGTCGGGCAAAACTTGAAACGTGTTACCGTTAGAACTACTGCTACTACTAAGTTGGATAGGAACAATATTATTATTGTAGCCTGCTGACAAAGAGGCTTTTACCACCTGCTTGTTATTATCGACTAATCCCCAAAAGTTGAGTGCTATTGTTTGGCCAGTTATGATTGCTGCTGCCATCAAAAAAAAAATTATTGCCTGCTTTCTTTCCATTCCGAGAAGATTATCGGTTTCAGGTTATTATAAATTGTAGCAAACGATAACCTATTCAAAAACTTGAATCCTTTCATCTCTTTTATCTAGAACAATGTTTACCGTACGAACCTACTTAATCCTCCAGTGTTAATGTCACTGGAAAAGCCTTTAGGTTAGGCAGAATGACACCGACAAATAGCAGATATAACGGGCCACACACTTCCTGACTCTAAAATAGAGTCACAGAGTACAGTTTTAACTTTGTTTTTTATTGATGTCGTTGATATAAATCGCGGCTCAGAGACTTATCTAACTTCTATAAATCAACGGAGTATAAAGGACCAATGCAGGGCACGCATTTGTATATAGATGTTCATCAGTCCATCTAAACTATACCCCGAGAATTTGCTTTAAAAGAGCACGGTAGTCAACTTTTTCTTTTTTGCTTCCTGGTGATGGGAGCTCGAAGATAAGAGGAATAGGTCGCTTTGCCCGTAGGCTTGTAAGCTGGTAGCGAATATCTTTACCAATGTCATCACTCAAGAGAACGAGCCCAATTCCGCTGCTCTCGTCCATCTTGTTGATTTCAGTGAGCGCTTGGGCGGGTGAGTCTACCTTGACCCCTTTCACTCCAGCCAGCTGGAAGCTAGTGACAAACACGCGGCTGCCGACAGCAACTATCTGCACTATAATTCTCCTTAATTTGCCTTTGATGTTGGTCCCTTTTTATTCCTTTTGAGCAAGTTTACGGAAAATGACTTTTATAGCTACCTACCTATAACTTGAGGTTAGACTTGGCTGCAACAAAACCTGCGATTATGATGGTTATGATTGGCTCACTCAGCTGTGGTATCTTGGCTATTTTCTTATCGCTCCTGCTGGGAGTATCTCTTATTATTGCTATGCCGGGCTTAATTATAGGCGCATATTTTGCCTTTAAATATGCAATGTACGTTAGGAACAAAGCTTCCAAAGAGAAAGAAGAGGAAGATCGAAACAGCAGCAGCAGCAGAAGGAGAAGAGGGCGCAATCGCTAGGCCGGAAGTATAAGGTATATCACCAATGCGGCCAAACACGCAAACAAGAGTATTGTTGCCTTCCATATCCCAAAATTGGCCTTATCACTGATATCCCACATGCCTCCTCCAACGTTGCTGCTTGGCCTATACCGACGCTTAATTTCTTCATAACTGTATACCGTCCCAATGTCTGCGGACGGTGTCCATCTTGTTCTGGTCCCGCGCTTGTGTAAGGTATTGCTGTCATAATTCTTTCTTGCCTGCTCATCTGAAAGCACTTCATACGCCTCGATTATCTTCATAAACTTTTGTTTTGATTCCTCAGAGTTCTTGTTTTTATCAGGATGATGCTGTAATGCCAAATTACGAAAGGATTTCTTTATTTCGGCCTGACTAGCATCAGGAGAGACTCCTAATATCTCGTAATAATTTGGCACCAGATATTAATCTCTGCAGAAATATAAATAAATATTCTTGCTAAGACGTGATCCGCTCCGCTCGTTTTTTTAATGCATTATTCATTTCATTAAAGCCTTGTCTTATCTCTTTATCAAAGCCTTTACCAAAGAGCCGAGTCATTAAACCATCAAATACCTCACGCTGGACAAATCGTACGTGATTAGGTTGCAACTCCTCAATCGTGAAAATGTGCTCCGCATTCAGAAAACCAGGGAGAGAACTTTTGCCAAACCATCGAAGCTCCCGCGCTTCCTCCACTTTGGTAATCTTCGGTGAGTACCTCCTTTTCTTTCCACTAGGAGTTTCTATATAAATATCAACTTTCTCGCCTTGCTTTGGAAGACCGACAACCTTGTTAATGAAGGGATTCCATTGTTCGTAAGTAGCGAAATCAGTGAGTATTCCCCATACAGTTTCAGGGTAGTTGTGGATCTCTATCTCACTGCGAACCTCTTGCACGTTATTGCTATTTCGGAATTCACTTTATAATTATCTTCTGCTTAAAAATTCAATTTTGATTCTGTCTCCATCCTTTAACGGGATGTCCCGCAGATCGCCTTCGTTGTGAAGGATATCATTAACGTAGACCCTTGTGTCATATTGTAACAATTCATTTCCCAACCAGTAATATAGGAAATGTCCCAACGTAAAATTATGAGGTCTGCTATACTTTACCTGGATAATATTTTCTTCGACAGTATGCACGGGTCTTATACAGTCATCTGTGATACCTATGCCTTCTGGGACACGAGCAGGAAAGCCATCCTCCGTTACAGTAATTGGAACTGAGAGTTGAAAAGGGTGAGATTCCAAATCCTGTATGCACTGGTTAACTGGATCCTGAGATCGAAAGTATGCTGTAGATGCAGAGGTCACAAGAACAGCACCACCAATCAGTCCAGCAAGTATCAACATCGAAATAAACAGGCTTGTTCTTTTTTTTGATCCATCCAAAGTCATTGATGTATTTTATAAAGAATAAACCTAAGTTATATCCTGCGCACTAGTGCAAAACATGATGCGCAGGTATAGTTTCCAGGGCATCAAACCACATTAACATCCTAGCAGGTGCTGAAGATGAAGTCAACCAGATCAAGACTCCTGGTACTGCCGCGCAAACTAAGATAGTTAAGATAATCAGCCAAACTGCGGTCATCTTTTCAACCATACGTTCAATTCAATTTTATCTGGCTATATAAGTTTTCAAATCTCTTACGACCATGCTAGGACGTCTATCATTGGTCCAATCATAAGTCATTGATAGACTCTCCTGCTTCTATCCCTCTTTCCAATCTGTTGGATGCAATCCTTGCAAGGCTCGATTCTAGGGATATCAGGACCAACCATTTTCCGACTTTTGATGATAATGTTTTAGAGAGTGCATCAAATACAATCAAATATCTCAAGTGGTGACCTAAACCGCATAGCATCTCTTTTTCTTTGCTGTCACAAAACTTCTTGAGCTAGAAACTCTATGTCCTTAGGATTATTTCCTTTGATATACGACAAAAAAACTATCTCCATCTAATTTTGGATAGTGAACGGAAGTCATAATTCTAATCTGGATAATAATTCATTATTAAATCTTCAGAGTCTTAATTACCAAAATTGAAAGAAGTAGCTGGACCTTCATTTTTTACTATCAAGTCGAATAATACCGCTTGCTATCAAAATTTATAAAATATATACGAAAAGTAACCAAAGTACGGTATAGGTCCCGTACTACTTATTTCAATATTATTCGCTTGTTTCGAGCAGGAGGATCGATTTTCCTTTTCTTCTCAGCTCCCAGACAATATCCGTCTATCTTTGCTTTTGCAATACATTCTTACGTAAATAGCTGTAATAGGTAGCAGAATCATGACAACCGCAGATAGGTTCAGCGTGAAGACACTAAAGGATTCCGTGAAATTCTATTTGCCCAGAGTCGAAGGGTATTTAGAAATAGTTCGAGGCATGGCATCGAGATATGGTGGTATGTCATTAATAGAATTCGATGGTTACTTTGAGGGCAAATTCGAGCCGGTCAAATATACTAAGGTTGAAATCCACACCAATGATATAGATGAGCAATGTATGATGAAAGCGGCTAACGATATTCGCATTACTCTAAAGCAGAAAAGCCTTGCCTTTGAATACAACAACAAGTTAATTCTCGTAAGCGAGCCCTAATTTGAGACAATTAAGCCCTCAGCGAAATAGGTTGGGTCTGAAATAGTTTAGTATTCATTATTTAATTAAGACGAACCAATGCCGCCAATCGAAATTGGCCGCAGGCAGGGAGCAATGATAGTTTATGGCAGTACGCATCCAAGGAATATAATGACCTCAAAAATCGTCTTTACTTTCTTCTCAATACTAGTCGAATTGTCTTTGTGAGTATGCTATCTCCCTTCCCTTTAGCTATAGTAGGAGCCACTACGGCAAACAATATTCCAAGACCAGTAGCAGTAGATGTCAACCACGTAACATAATTATTCACGCTCCACAATTGTCCTGACCAAAGCTCTACTAGGATACGAATTGCTATTGTGAATAAGCCTTGTCCTGTGCCGACAATAACCAATAATTTGCCTAAGTTGACTCTATTAGCAGCAAAAAATCCTGCTCCCATCATTACAGTAATCCCTCCTAACTGGCTTAAGATTGCCAAGAAGCCGATTGGGACAATAACTAAGTTCCAAACTTGTCTGAGGCTTTGAACAGATAAAATTTCCGCCGCTACAAGGTTATAGATCTCAATATTTGCTTTATAACCAGAAGCTAAAAATAAGACGCCCGAAACAAATGCAATGCAAGCCGCTAGCCTATTTCTCGTCGCACTATATCTTAAGGTCTGGAACCGATCGTATGATGAACTCGCTACCAGCTTGCGTTCAGGGAGATACCCAATTGCTGTCAATACATCTTTCATCTTTGAATAGGTATAGTTTGCTCGAACTTCTAACGCAGTTATTCTGAGGCGAATCCTTCCTTTCCTGTCCACAGATTCAGCGAGTGTTTTTGGAATATAGTATTTGTTCAGAACCACAAAACCCTTCTTTACGAGTAAATAGTCAGCCACTATTGACCGCAAAAAGCCAACTTTCTTGCCATCTACGGCATAGACAGGTCTATTCATAAGCCTAGACCAATCAGAAAAAGGGTCGTGGTCTGACATTCCAATATCATTAAAAGCACATCCGCTCTATTAACATTAGACTTCAAGATTATTCAGATAGCGATAAGATATAGATGAATGGTTGGCGCCATATGTTGTGAATGAACAGGACAGAAAGGTGCATAAATATCGGCTTATCTATATCTTTAAACATCTTCGAGATCATTTCCATAGATATGAAGTATTTTGCCGACCCGTTCAAAGGAATAATGAAAGCGCAATTGTTCTTATTCTTGTGTTTCCGCGCCAGGATTATTTGCGATGATACCGTTTATCTTTTGCCGATTTGCGCTCAAGAGGAGATTGCTAAATACAGAGATAAAGGGTTGTGGAACTGCTCAGCCTTTATCCTAAATCGATTTTGAGTATAATACAACTGCGATTGATGTTTCAGAGTTTTCTCAACCTCAAATTGAAGAATAAAATATTGGGTTTCAAAAAAGAGCTAGCTTACGATATTGGTCATTGTCTTTTAAGATATTCGACCATTCTATTGAGGCATCACATATGCAGGTACAGGTATGTCCTGCAGTTATTGACCATGCTAACATGAGCCCAAAGCACAGGTCTCTACAAGATTATAACTTATGGACCCATGTCTGAACAGATGCCACGAGAACATGCAGGTAAGCATTCAAACCAAAATAGCAGCTATTCATCAGCAGATGATAATCGAAGGTCTCTTCATATAGAAAATTTTGTCCCTAGCTGAGTACTTGCATAATTTTCAACCTAGTTCAGAAACACATGAAGCCTTCAATTTACAAAGAAAGCAACTGGTAGATGATACCCCTAGCAAAAATAACTAGGTCTTTATCTATTTGAGATAGTTACGCGTCTACGAGGAATTTTAGATCAATGAGATAACAAAAGACAAATAATTAACATGGAATTTTTCGAAGTAACGAATTGTGTTAGCATAAGCATACACAAAACATACAGGGTCTTATCTTGTAAATCTTATCCGACAAAGGTGAGAGATATCTCAAATAGAAAAAGCTTGAAGCCGAATTCAAAAGCAAAGACCCTATTGTAAGAATTAGAAAATAATAGTTAAATATATAGAGAACTTGATGTTGAAACTCGAATGGTAGCCGACACCATAAATGTTAAACTCTCTCTATGCCTACAAGCGGAACAGGTATGTTTATCGAAATGAATCGACAGATGTAGAAACGTCGAGGTCGCCGTTTAATGCTCATAATATAAGGAAAGAAATATCAGATAATGCTGCAAGCAAGGACTGGTCCTCGCAGCGAGCATATCTATCATTGATTTGGTTCGTATTCAGTCTATCGAACAAGAATATCTTCTTTGAGATATTTGCTTGCAGTACAAAATTACATACGCTACTATCGAATAGGGCAAGAAGCCACTTATCATATGGGACCCTATTTCTCTTTGTTATTCTCCTAGTCAATTTACCATTAGCTGCTTCTGGCCAACAGGAACCAGCAGCTGATCCCTTTAGTATACCTGCAGATGAGCAGCGACCAGCAATAAACGATCCAAACCTTGTAGTGGAAGAGGTGGTCGCCGGTTTTTACCACCCAACGGCAATGGCATTTGTAGGTAATTCTTTCGATGACATTATAGTGATTGAAAAAGACAACGGCACAGTACGGAGAGTTATCGGAGGCGTAGTTCAACCAGAACCGCTGCTCGATGTAGCTGTAGCGAACAACAATGGAACCAATGAAAGGGGCTTGCTAGGATTGGGCGTAGCCAAGCAAAATGAAACTACTACTTATGTCTTTATTTACTACACTGAGTCTGGAGGCGGACAAGACGGTGATGACTCAGATGGAATAGTGCCAGTAGGCAACCGTCTGTACAGGTATGAGTTGGTACAAAATGCAGACGGTAGTTCTGAACTAATAAACCCAAAGCTGTTGCTCGACCTTCCAGCACGGCCAGGTCCCCGTTACAATGGGGGGCCCCTTTTAGTCAGTCAGAACCAGAACAATACAATCATCTATCTTTTGATAGGAGATTTGGACCATCGTGAATCTCAGGCTGAAAATTTTGAAGATGGCCCGCCGGCTGACGGAACAGGAGGGATACTCGCAATCGACGCTGAAGGCAATCCCCTACCAAATCCAGTACTTCTGACACAAGTCAGTGCGGAGGAAGAGAATGGTGAGGAAGAGAATGGTGAGGAAGAGAATGGTGAGGAAGACATAGGAATGTTGCCCTATTATTATGCCTACGGCATACGAAACAGTTTTGGCTTGACGGTAGACCCCGTCTCAGGATACCTATGGGATACAGAAAATGGCCCCGAATGGTTTGACGAGGTTAACCTTGTCTTACCTGGGTTTAATAGCGGTTGGGCAGATGTACAAGGCCCTGCATCCGCTCCAGAGAATGAAGAAGCTGATATAGAGGAGGACTTGGTGGAGTTCGGTGGGATGGGGGTATACAGAGACCCGGAATTTGCATGGCAAATCCCTGTGGGTGTGACAGCAATCAAATTTCTTAACTCTACAGCATTAGGACCACAATATGAAAATGACTTGTTCGTAGGCGATATAAATCACGGCAGGCTGTACCACTTTGATCTAAATCAGGATAGAACAGGTCTTGTGCTTGAAGGAGTATTAGAGGACAAAGTGGCCAGTAACGTAGGTGAGCTGAGTAGTGCAATATTTGGCACCGGACTTAGAAGCATTACAGATATTGAAGTTGGATCTGATGGTTACATGTACGTATTGCTATTTGGCCCAGGTAAGATATTCAGAATAGCACCTGCTAGTGTCCAGGAGTGAAAGCCGCTAAAGAATAGAAACATAAGCCCAATGCATCGATCTCCCAGATTGGCAAATCTTCTTTTTTTCTTATTGCTCTTACTGATCTTCTAAACTCCTATATCTATCTCCTTGTATTGTTTAGTTAGCTTGACACGCACAAGTAATTCAAATTGTCTCAATCCTCTAGAAAAAAGACAAGCACTACGGGATTCTAACCAAGATTGAATCGGCCTAAAACATATTAGTATATGCATCTTGACTTCCTTTGAGAAGAAAAAAATTCAGCTGACCATTCAATAATCGTTTAATATGAGTCACGTTTTACCAACGTGTATGCCAGGGGCCTATGTTATGATAAATACTCTTCCAGGACTGGAAAAGTCAGTCCTTCATCAGATAGCTCAGATACCAGGGGTTGTATCAGTCGAAGGTGTCTTTGCTGAATTTGATCTGATAGTAAGAGTGGACGTTCCATTAGGAAATACCGTCGATATTGTAATCAACGAGATTAGGAAAATTCAAGGCATAAAGTCAACGAGAACAATATCATCCATTGAAGGCGAACGGAGTAGTGGCATTGGGATGGATCATCTTGGACCACCCTCGGACTGATAATTCGAGTTTGTTGGCTAGTTAGTTGTTACTGGTATTCATGCAACGGCTTATCCCTGTGCGTATTTATTTTGGATTCCAGGTCTTTACTATGCTCAGAAAGTATATGCTTGTTGGCACACTGATCATGCATGATTCCTTTTTCACAAAAGTCACAGGATGTGACAAATTCTATCTTTACAAAAGGTTTTTCGCAATAGCTGCATTTTTCTGCTCCAAGATCATAACTGGACAATGGTTTGAGCCAAGGGTCGCGCCATAGAAGCGACATATTACACTACTAAAAGATTAAGAGTGGTTATTTTTATCTTTAGTTTGCTTGTGAATAATCTCATACATCTGCTTGTAGGACAACTGCAGGTCCTGCCTCTTTTGAATACTTAGTTTTATTTTTTGCAACTCGGCTTTGACATTAACGCTTTCCTTTGTAGTTGCCAGTCTTGCTAGCGCTTCTCCTTCCTTAAGATATTGATCGATGTATCTTTTTGCATATACATTCTCCCCTATGAGTGCAATGATAAGGTCAGGCTCCTCGGTGAGTATGCTTTCCGCTATAAGCGATTGGAGTCCAAATGTCGTTCCCGACACCTGCTTTAGCATCGAAATATTGCTCGATGACATAATCTTTGCAAAAACGACATTTGCAAAGTACGTCAATCCAAGAACTATCGCTATTGCCTTGTCATGTTCTTTTGCATCAGTCAATACGCTCAAGTTCGAATTTTTAAATATTTCATTTGCTAACTCCAGCTCTAATTTCTCATCCCTTACAGGGATTAGAAGCAGTCGAGTCTCCATTGTTTTGCTTGTTCCAGGACCAAACATGGGATGAACACAGAGAGGTCGAAGTTTGATCGGGATCTTTTTTAAAGCTGCAAATGTCTTTTTTTTAACCGAGGATATTTCTGCAATGACGGCTCCATCCTTCATGCTCTTTGTGCATTCTTTGATAGTCTGTGGTGTTTTTTGGACAGGCACGCATACAAGAACAAAGTCTGCATCCTTTACACATTCAGATAGGCTGTTTTGAATTTTTACTTTGTCTGAGGGTTTTAAGATTCTTCGATTAATATCAAATGCAGAAACATCTAGACCACGATGGGCAAAATAACTCG
>DAINRW010000004.1:0-33597 GCA_036741615.1 Nitrososphaera sp. | reverse complement strand
TAGACCATGACCGCACCTAGTAATAGGCGGATTGCCAAGGATATTAAGCCTTGTTGATGGAATGCAGTTTGTTAAATGTTCTTCAACATGATTTGTCGTCCTATACGATTACTGTTGCCAAGCATTATACAATGCTATTGCCGTTGTAAGAATATTGTGGCCAGTAGCTAAAAAGCTACCTGCCTCGAGCTCTTGATCGGTTTTGTTAATGATCTCTTATTTTTCTTTTCTCCTGCCCCTACCTTATAAACCCCTAGTGCATGCAGATTTTATTTTATCATTAACTGTGGTGCAATTGTATCATACTAAAAATACCTCTGGATGATAAAGCTCTTATTTAGTCGCACTATCTATCTAAAGCTCTTTTTATGGACTTATTGTTCTCCTTCTTGCTTTGAATTTCAAGGAGAACACTATCCAAATATGTCTTTACATCTTTTTGTTCTAATGATGGTTGTATGCCGGTCTGTTCTTTGATAACCTCTCTTTCTTTTTCTATGATATCTAAAACCCTCTTTTCTGTTTCCTGTCCAAGCTGAGCGGCAGCCATAGCACCGAAAACTTTAGATCCTGCTGAGGCTTTAATTAATCTACGAAGCCTCGAATCTTGAGCCAAGTGAACTGCGGAAAGGTAAAACCCAGCACACAACATAAAAGATGCCAACAACATTAGTGCACGCCCTGCTACTCCAAAAGTTTCCTGCAGCGCAGAAGGCGCAAGTGTGATGCTCATCATCATCGCCCCAATCGCTGCAATAGTAAAATAGTCTCTTATTTTTCCAGAATCAACTTTTCTTGCTATGACAAGAAAAGCAACTCCAAACATAACACTTCCTGCTATCAAGCCTGCTCTAAAGATGGATCTAAAGAGATATGCATTTTGAAAGTCTTCCCAACGCCATGCTATACCGGTAAATAGAGTGTATAACTCTGTGAATCTACCTATCATATAAAGCACTAATGGGACTGTAAGTAAGATTAAAAGCGCAACGGGCATCTTGCCTACTCTTTGGTGATAGTATTGACGCAGCAGCATAGTTGTAATGGCCCATGTAAACACAAATGAAACAGTAATTGGAATCCAGCCATTTAGATACGAGTAAATCATCTTGATCGACGAAGGCACAATGTATAATGTAGTAGTATCGGGCTTGACTACTTCGTATTGTACGTCTCCTTGGTATTTTTCGTCCTTTTTGTAGATAAACATGTCCTCAGGAGCTGCGCCTGGGGAGGATTTTTCTTCCACTACTCTTACAAGCAGCATCTTAGAGCCTGCATCAAATGCCATTGCTGCAGCAAGTGAAGCAGCAGCAAGTCCGCAGATTAACAATAGGCGGTGGGTGTCTTTATCTCTGCTTATTTTATACCATGAGAAAAACTTGAAACCAATTATTATCATGATAGCAGAGGAAACTAAGGTGCTCAGTGAAAAGACAAAGTATGCTAGGTACCTGACACTAACATTATAATAATAAAATCCTATGAACATTGCCACAAAAGTTGCAATCAGAACCAACATGGTCGCTGTCACGACCTTGAACATTCTGTCAAAAAATAAGGATTTGGCCCTTAAATCCGCACTTGCTTGACTCACATACTTTAAAATAATGAATGATCCTATTGCTCCAGCAACTATAGTCATTCCGAAGATTATTGCTCCTGAAAAATTGTTATAAGGAAACATCTGTCTACTTGCCAAGAAACCTACAACTATAATAGTTGTAATTGCTATTGCAGCAATAGTGGCTGTTTTTCTCGATGGTTCCACTAAATGATCCATTTTGCTGAATAGTGAGATGTTTTTTATCAATTATCTTCAGTATAGTAGGAACTTCGCAATTTATACCTTATCTCTTTTTTTTCTTCTTAAATTTTGTAAAATTTGTTATATCTCCAAAAGATGTCATTCATTGCTGAAGCCTTTATGCATAATTTGCGAAATAATACGATGGGGCTTATTATTTCTAAATTCATAATTTATGAAAAAACTTGAATATGTGATGTAAAACCAAAAGCGTAGCAAATAATAGATTGCAGTTCAAAAATAGAGGCTGTGCTACCGCTATCTTTACTTATCTTGCTATTTGCTCCTTTTCTTTTTGCTCCACTTCTCGTTCCTGAAGTTTCTTCATCATAAGATCTATTTTTTCTTCTATTCTTTCACTTGATTCCTTTGACTGAGGTGAGCCTACATACAATAGGAACGATAACCCTGCAACCTGCCACATCAATTGCAGAAACTCTGACTGCCAGTTTTCCATTATATCTCGAACTGTCATATTGAAATAGTCGCTAGCCTGAATGGGCTGGCTGTGTGCTTGCTGTTCCTCGACATATGTGAACCATGCAAATACCCAATGTGCAGCCAGGCTGATGAGAAAGAACCCTAATGTGACCCATAGAAAACCGCGCTTATTTTTCTGTAGCTTGGTAAGCAGCATTTTCCTATTGGAGGCGCCCTTCTTGTTATAAGATCCCGCCATCCCAAAAGATTAGTGGAGCTTATCCGATAAAGACAAGACAGTATCCTATATCAAAGACACTGAAGTGACATAGATGAATGGTAAAAATATTATCTATGCAGTCCTTGTTGGTATCCCAGGGCTCAACATATGCATCTCCCATCGCAATGTAATTGTGTATTGATTCTGCAATGCGTAGTTTTTATCACTTCCATGATTGCAATTTTATCTGCCTTACTAGCTTCGTGTTATCTAAGATTTCAAAATTCCTCTTGAACATCTAGATGCAATACTGCATGCCACTCTGAATAATGAAAGTATTTTTATTTCCATACTTTGCAACGATGATTATGGAACTTAAAGATAATTCTCCGTGTAACATTCCTCTTTTTGATAAAGAACAAGTGAAATAACAATTTGTGAACTTATGCTTGGCATTGGAGAAACAGAAATGAATGAATGAAAACCTAAGAGCAAAGACAAAGGATATTGTGAGGCAATTCAAGACAAGGAGAGAAGCTTGTGTCAACTATGAAGCAAATAAAGATTCACTTCCGATTCCGATTATCTGTGACACTTTTTTAATGTAACTATCTTGAGAAATTGTGATGCTGATGTTGCTAAGCATGAAGGCTACTGCATTTAATAAAGTAGACAATATTTTTTGCACTTTTATCATAAGTGGATATGTGGATAAAGTTGTTATGATGGAACAATGGCAAAAACAATGGATCTTAAACCTGATGGGCTCTTGCAATGGTAACAGATTGTTGGCAGCAAAAAGAATGTCTGAAATTTCTAGAAAAGAAATACGAGAATGCTGGCAATTATTAGATGAGGTTATACCCATGAGTACTATGGAACGACTAAGATACTGTTCGCTTGGGATAATGGACTGATCTGATTTGGAGTAGCCACCGAGATTTGTTAGTCTAATCCCATTAGCACAAGAAGTATTGCAAAATAATGATATTGTAATCTACTATCTTAACGCTCAAATATGTTACAGTGCTTATAAAGCAGGTGGAATCACCACCAGTAGCGAGCAAACTTGGTCAAGAAGAAATAATTTACCTTGACTGGAATAATGCTTTTAATATTCTGGAAAAAGCATACAGGTCTGGCCTTTTTGTTTTGATCATTGGCCCAAAGGGTACTGGCAAGACTACTCTTGTAAGGAGGTTTGCTTCAGAAATGAAAAAGGAACTTGATTCTGTCAACTTTTCACTTCGCACCCGAGAATCGCATTTGGTGGGATCTAGGACCCTGAACAAAGGCGAGATAAACTTCGTCGAAGGTGTATTGGTAAAGTCAATGCGTAGTGGCACTCTGTTATATCTTGATGAGCTAAATGCTGCAGAGGCAGACGTGCTGCTTCGACTTGACGAGGCACTAGATGACAGACGACAGCTGGTATTAAAAGAAGCAGAGGGGCAGATTGTCAAAGCAACAGATGATTGGTTTGTAATAGCCACGATTAATCCATTATCGCACGTTGGTACAAAAGAATTACCTCCTCAGTTACTGAGTAGGTTCCCTGTGAGGATGAGGCTTGACTACCCACCGGAAGATATTGAGCTTGACATTGTTAGTCGCCATGTGACATTTGACGATTCGAAGGTCAAGGATGTCAAACACGCAATCCATCTTGCCAAGACCCTGCGCGAGGCAGCGGCAGTTGAAGAGCTGTACTACAGCCCATCGATACGCGAGACAATAGCATTTGCTAAGATGCTCAACACCGGACTATCTGGAAGGCAGACTGCTGAAGTTGTATATGCGAATGCATATGATCAATGGGGACAAGTCGAGTATCAGAAAGTAATGGATATGATAACGTCCATCTTTGGCGACAGATAAATGGTCAAAACTACAAGCCCTGTAATGCGAAACGATGTTTTGCTCGACATTGCTACTTTTCTTGCTCGGAGATGGTCTGGCAACGATAAGGTAGTAGTTATTTTTATTCCAGATAAACCTCCAACTGCCAAGCTGGACAAGAATCAGATCATTCTTTCTCTTCTCAACTACTATCCTGGCACTGACTTTCAAAAATATAGGCAGTGGCGTGTAGCACTCTGGTTTGAATCCATGAGAATGAAATATTCTGCTAAGGTGTTGAGCAATGAGCATGCTTTCGGGTTTTTGCTCAACACACTTGAAACAAAGAGAATTGAGATCCTTGGATTGCGAGAATGGGAAGGAATGATCAACGAGATCATGTTTAATGAAGGTATTTCCTGGATGTCGCGCCAGTTATTGAATTCGATATATGGTCGCTACAAAATAGCAGAGGCATTTTCGCAATATTTTCTCACCGGCTACCTGAAAGGTGAGCTGTTTGGGGGCGAATTTGATAAGGTGAAAAAGGCAACTGATTATGCAAATGAAATAGTAAAAGAAGCTATAGACAACAACTACGACACCAACTGGATGGAGCAGCATATTCCAAAACTGATCAAGATACTTGAGCTTGATTCCTTAGTTTCTATCCCTGTATTATCTCCAAGGACAAGAGTCGGTGCGTCACTTAGCCAAAGCGACACTCTCAAGCAAGTGGAAAAGGTGGTGCAAATGCGAGATAAGAAAGACGACGTACAGAAGAAGACTAAAGAGGTGTACGAAGGTCTCAATGTGCTTCAAGAATTCGAGGCTCTTATCGCAGAGAGCAAAAAGACAGAGAGCAAGGGCTATGAGTCATTGGAGAACTTTGGGCTAAGTGTGCCAGACAAGATGGACCTTGACGAGACACAGATCTACGATATTGACCTAATACAGAAGGTCAAAGTGGCATTTAGAGACTGGAAAACAGGATGGATCGAGCAACATAATGAATCGGGCGATGAGTTTGATGTAGAAACCTACGTCGAGGCGCTGCCTAAAACCTTCCTCGCTGATTTCAAGCTCTCAATCAAGACCAAGGTTGTAATATTGCTTGACCACTCTAGCAGTATAGCTGATGTGGAGTTAGAATACAAGCAAGCGACAATCGCACTCTGTGAAGCGCTGCACTACCTTGGAATAAAGTTTGCTGTCTATGCATTTAGCACAGATAACCGACAAGTAAAATGTTGGGTCATTAAGCCCCCCAATATCAAATGGTCAGTGGTTAGTGCTAGGCGACTTGTTCAGATTAGAGCAAGTGGTGGCACACCCTTGGCAGAGGTTTATGGTCTACTCCTGCCTATGCTCAAGTCATTCAAGCCAGATATCTTTGTCACCTTGACAGACGGCGAACCATCAGACTTTGATGCAGTAAGACAGATGGTGCTCTCGTACAGGAAAATGGCCATCCATATGGTGGCGATAGGAGTCGGCCGCAACCTCAATGACTCCGTCAGTATAGGGCACAATCTAAAGTACCTTGACTATGAAAAGGCAATCTCTGTCAGCCGATTACAAGATATACCAAAAAAAGTGATCAAGCTGCTGCGCAGCAGCTAGATGGCTAGATTTGGATTCTCTTTTTTGACCTTTTCCCAGTCACTTAAGAATGTAGAGAGTCCCTTATCTGTCAGTGAATGGGAAATCATTTTGCCAAGTATGTCGGGTGGAAGCGTCACAACATGAGCACCGATCTTTCCGGCTTCGGTGACGTGCAGAGGATGGCGAACACTAGCAACAAGCACTTCTGTGTTGAATTGGTAATTTTTGAATATCTGCATTATTTCGCTAATGACTGTCATGCCCTCATGCCCTACGTCATCCAGTCTACCAATAAATGGACTGACATAAGCAGCACCGGCTTTGGCAGCAAGGATCGCTTGGTTTGCTGAAAATATGAGTGTGACATTTGTTTGAATTCCTTGCTCTTTTAATTTCTTAACAACCTTCAATCCATCTGGGATCATGGGAATCTTGACTACGACATTCTGTCCATATTTTTTGAGCCTATGGGCCTCATTGATCATTTCATCCATTGTAGTCCCGATGACTTCGAGGCTCACCGGTCCCCTGACTATATTGACTATCTCGCGCATGATCTCGGCAGGGTTACCCTTCTCCTTTGAAAGCAGTGTGGGGTTTGTAGTGATGCCGTCTATCAAGCCCATATCGTTGTACTTTTTGATCGATTCAATATTTGCAGTATCAAGAAAGATCTTCATTATTTTCTGCTCCTGCTTCGTGCTTCAAGCACTGCATTTGATATTTCCGCTGCGGTTAAACCATAGTGCTCTAAGAGCATATCGATTTCCTCATCACGTGCAGACTCACCAAATATATCACGGACTCCAACGCGCTTGATGGGTACGGGATAAGTCTCACCAATAACTTCAGACACTGCGCCTCCAAGACCTCCAATGACACTATGCTCCTCAGCTGTGGCTATGGCACCCGTCTCCTTGGCACATTTAGCTATTAAGTCATTGTCAATCGGCTTTATTGAAAACATATCAACTACCTTACAAGAAATGCCTTTTCTCTTCAGCTCTTTTGCTGCTTCGAGTGCCCTGCTCACCATAAGGCCGCATCCAATTATTGTGGCGTCAGAGCCATCTTCAAGAATGTTGCCTCTACCAATCTCAAATGCACTTGATTGGTCTGCATAAATTACATCAGATGAGGGTCTTGCAAGGCGCATATAAAAGGGGCCAGAAACAGACGCTACCATTCTGATAAGATACTTGACTGCAACTGCGTCAGCTGGCACGAGCACTCTCATATTAGGAATTGCTCTCATCTCTGCAATGTCTTCTATCTGCTGATGAGAGGCTCCGTCTGGTCCCACCGTAAGCCCTGCATGAGATACAACTAGCTTGACATTGAGGTAGGGGTAACAGATAGCGTTGCGGATCTGATCAACACACCTACCAGGGATGAATGCAGCGTAAGTGCTGGCAAATGCAATCTTGCCCGCTATTGCTAGACCAGCTGCCACTGAGACAATGTTTGCCTCTGCAATGCCAACGTTGAACATTTTCTCGGGATATTTATCGCCAAACTTTTTCGTCTTAAGAGACTCAGTTGTGTCGCCTCCAACACACACAATCCTGGGGTCATCTCTTCCAAGCTCAACAAGAGTGTCACCATAGGCTCCCCTCATGTCTGCGGTTCTTTTCTCGCTACTTAATAGCATGTAGCTCTTCCTCTATCCTAAGCTCATTTGCATACGGAATCAATATATGTTTACGGGCCTTCATCCAGTCTGCCCTTATGTTAATCTGAGTTGCGTGGTTAAGAAGTCTTCTCTCAAGTGCCACTTCCGCCTTGTATCTTAGATGAATCACAGCGCCGTGAATATCTCCGCCGCCATACACCGCAGCCCCCGCCACAAATATCCTTGCACCGGCATCGTATGTTTGCTGTAACGTGGTTGCATCGATCCCTCCGTCAGCTTCAATGTACCCTCTAAAGCCATGCTGTCTCAGTTGCTTGTTAATCCCTACCATCTTGTTCAATACTTCTGGCATGAAATTTTGTCCCGCAGCACCAGGGTTGACCGACATAACAATGACCACATCTAGATTATGCAAGCAATTGTAGAGCCACTTTGGCACATCGGTGCCTGGATTAATTGCAATGCCGGGGCTAATTCCATTGTCGATCAATCTTTCCTGAATTTCTCTAAACTCATTTTCGGTGCATGCCTCTGCATGTACTGTAATGATATCGCATCTTGCATCGATGTACTCTTGTATACTCTCAAGTGGGTTTTCTATCATTAAGTGAGTGTCAAATGGCAGACTGGTCAGTCGCCTTAGCTTTTTGATAGTATCTGCAAAGAATGTAGTATTTGGAACAAACCTGCCATCCATCACATCTAAATGAATCATATCAACTCCTTCACGCTCAACCTTCCTTATTTTATCCTCATAGTTCTCACGCTGACCTGCTATTATTGAAGGTGCAATCAGGCATTCGCTTTCTAGCTCTTCCAGAAGCACTTCGGTTTGTCTCTTGGGAGGTGCTTTTCCATGCCACTGAGGATTATTTGCCATGTGACGAATACCGTTTCCTTTGACTGTGTTGGCAATTATTATAACAGGTTTATCATGCACCTGTGAAGCTCTGTTGAGCGCGTCCAGTATTTGTTCGACCCTGTGACCGTCTACTTCAAAGACCTCCCAGTTAAATGCAGCCCATTTATCCTTTATGGGATCAAGTGGCATAATATCTTCAGTAAAGCCGTCCTGCTGGATCCGGTTGCGGTCCAAAATAGTGACTAGATTGTCAAGCTTGAATTTGCCAGCGGCCATAGAAGCCTCCCATATCTGACCCTCATTTGACTCACCATCGCCAATCAATACAAATACTCTATTCTTCTTACCCTCTAGTTTTTTTGCAAGAGCAATCCCTATGCCGACTGAAAGCCCAATCCCTTCTGAGCCTCCTGAGTATTCAATACCTGGAACGCTATGCTGCTTTTGATGTTCAGAGTACCTTACTGGATGCCCTTGGAGGCGAGAACCAAGTTGACGGAGTGTCCTAAGCTCATCAGGCAGAAAGTAGCCTGCAACCGCAAGTGCTGAGTAAAAGCCAGGTGCCGAATGCGCCTTTGAATTAATGAAATAATCCCGCTCACTCCAGTTTGGGTTCGATGGATCATGTTTCATCCTTCTAAAGTACAAAGTACCCATTATTTCAGCAGCAGAGAATGAGGCACCTGGGTGCCCTGAACCCGCTTCAGTGATGCCTTGAATTGCCCACATGCGCGCATCTCTGATCTTCCTCTTAAGGTCAAGATAACGTATGCTAAGGCCCATAATGATTTCTCCATGTAGAGAACAGCAACAATATAAGAAAAAGCTTCTTGCAGGAAAATAAAAAGATATAGCTCGGTGGTCTCTTGCAACTTAAGATTTAAAAGGCTGGCGGAACATATTTTTATATATACCTTGCCGTCGTTAGCGTCATCTTTCAAACGCCCCCTTCTTATTTATGACGACAAGTGCTATTCTTGCGCCAAGTTCGCCGAGGTGGCTAGCATGCTTTCTCGCGGCTGGATAAGGACAGCTGGCCACTACTATTCGCAGCAAGCCAAGGAAGCCAAAGAAATGATCTTTCCTGGCGACTATGATGCAACTAAAATGTTCTGGCTTATCAACAAGAGCGGTGCTTATGGCGCCCGATCGGGACTGCTGCCACTGGCAAAGGAAATCTTCATAGGCATTTTCCGAGGAAGAGGGAATGTTAGCAATATAAATGCCTCATGCGAATTTAACGGTACTGACAACAATTTGTCGTGCTATGCGTTCGCAGGTATATTAAAAAGGATAATTGGCACCCTTCGAAAGGGAACGACATTCATCTTTAACACATAGCAGTTGTCATTGTCTTTGCAAGATAGAAATTATGTTGAGCGCAATGCTATATCGCCATGTCTATGAGCATCAGACCCACGTGGTTTTTCTGCCTTGAAGAGTAAGTAATAGCGGAAAAAATACTTGCAGACATATATTCTGAGATAATCTAGATTCTCTGTATCGCTTCGACCTAACACTATGAAGTTAATTTGATGGAGCATCGACGACTCCTATGTAATAAGGAGATTTCATGTTACACATGATTTATTATGTTATAACTTAAAATAAAGTCGATACTGGACTCTAGCATGTAGTGGTACAGGTCAAAGTCGAGAAGGCTAGAATAGATCAAAAGCAGACTTCGCTTCTGGTGATAGGTGTATTTGAAGGCGACCAGGACTTTCCACATTCAAAAGATCTAGACTCCTTAGTCTCTTCTTCAATTAGGGAAACGCTGGAGAACAAAGAATTCCGCGGAACATTTGGCTCCTCAATAGTAGTTTATACGTTGGGTAGGGGGCCAATGAAAAAGATAATGCTGCTTGGTCTTGGCAAGCGAGAAAAGTTCACAGATGAAAGTGCACGAATCTGTGCGGGCAAGGCAGCACGTAAGGCTCAGGAGTTAGGAATAAAGGAATTTTCAATGCTGCAGTTCCCAAACCTTGATGAAGGGCTTGTGGAGGCTATGACAGAGGGAATCGCTCTTGCATTATACTCATTTGATAAGTACAAGGAGGCCAAAGAGCCAGCTTCAAAAATTGAAGAGGTCACAATATTGATCAATTCTGATTCTCCAAGATTTCAATCTGTTGTTGAGAAAGCAAACATTATAGTCGACGCTGTAAACTTTGCACGTGACATTGGCAACCTGCCACCAAATGATTGTCCGCCTGCCCATCTAGCAAGTATCGCGGTTTCACTAGCGCAAGACTACGGTATTAAGGCACGAATAATGGACCGCTATGAGCTTGAAAACATGGGAATGGGTGGTATTGTGGCGGTAGGCAAAGGGAGCAATAACCCCCCTAAACTCATTGTCCTTGAGTATACCGGCGCAAACGACCCTCAACAAAAGCCATATCTTTTGGTAGGCAAGGCTGTGACTTTTGACACTGGCGGCATTTCTATAAAACCCAGCGAAAAAATGGATGAAATGAAATTTGATAAATGTGGTGGCTGCACGGTTCTAGCCATTGTACGGGCAATCGCTTCGATGAAGTTGGCAGTCAATGTTGTAGGTATTGTCCCATCTGTTGAAAATATGCCGTCTGCTACCTCATACAGACCTGGTGATATCATCAGAATGTACAATGGCAAGTCCGTGGAAGTGCTCAACACGGATGCCGAAGGTCGCATGATACTTGCCGACGCCATAGCATATGGAATCGTCACATATGGTCCAAAGGCTGTAATTGACTTAGCTACACTTACTGGTGCTGCGATAATTGCACTTGGAGCCAATGTAGCCCCATTGATAGGCAACAACAAACAGTTGGCAGACAGGCTGCGCAAGC
The DNA here is from genome assembly GCA_036741615.1 of Nitrososphaera sp. GTDB lineage: Archaea > Thermoproteota > Nitrososphaeria > Nitrososphaerales > Nitrososphaeraceae > Nitrososphaera. The sequence goes on along the minus strand of DAINRW010000004.1, from coordinate 22,374 downwards.
TATCCGATAAGACGAGAGAAAAGATGTGGGAACTTCCACTATACGATGAATATTACGAGCAGATCAGGAGCACCTATGCAGATATCAAGAATATTGGAGGCAGACCTGGAGGAGCGATCACTGCAGCAGCGTTCTTATCTAATTTCGTCAATGATGTCCCCTGGGTTCATATTGACATTGCTGGCACCGCATGGACGCAAGAAGGAACCCATGAGAAAAGTTACAACCATAGGGGAGCTACTGGCTTTGGAGTTAGAACCCTTGTCAAACTGTTGATGGAAGACGAAAAGCAGTTACCATCTTGATAGAGAATATATGCCGCCGTTCCCGCTGAGCATACTTGTGCAAGCCCTTGAAGATCGGGGCTTTAGTTGCAGAATAGGCAGCATAGATCTAGACGTGCATCCTAAGAAAAGATCTTACTTTGAACGATGGCTTTCAAATAGGGATGGTTTTGTTCGGATCTTAAGCGGCAACATTGACTTCGTGGGCATAGAGGAGGTGATGCGCATGGGACCCTTCTATGATATCTATTGCCTTGTAGAAAATGACTTTATTGTAGATGCTGACGATAATGCCCACAAGTTGCTCGACTCTGCGCCGTATTACACACTATCCAACGGTAAGGTGATAAACATGGGATGGAGCGGCGGCGTGATTGCAAACATGCTAGCAAAAGATACAGCATTGTCAAATGACTTTACAGGAAACATAATGAAGGAAGAATTGAAAAGACTAACGATAGAAGCAGCAAACTATTGTTGCGTCATCAAAACGCAGGCATGGGAGCCGACTGGCCTTGCGGAGGCTTTTTCCGCAATAGACCGAATAGCCTATAATGTGAGGCAATTACTAAAGAGGATACACCTAGGCGACTATGGTCAAAAGTAAGAGGAGAAAGATGCCAGCACTGCTGCTTCCCGACCGCTCTCGCAGGTCAGTAACACAGCAGCGACAGCAGGTTTGACTTCCGGGTTCGGAATGGGACCGGGTCGCACCCTGCCGCTATGACCGGCTTATTCTAGGATTTGATAAAGGGCTAATTTAATGTTGCTTCACTAGGAGCAGGGACAACAACAAATGCTGAATAATGGATAATCTCCTCGTCAAAAACATGGATGGAATAAATAGGTGTTTGTTGCCAAAGCTCACATTCATAGCGGGGCTTGTCAATTCGACAATCATAATCTACATTTAGGCAAAGCTGCTTAGGCAAAAAGAAGAGATAGGACGGGCATTTGTCATTGCATTTATTGGTATACTATCCATTTTGCTGCATACTATATTTTTAATAATAATTCATCCATGCACATTCAAGGATGCCGTAATCTGGCTGATAGTGCTTAAGATGTTCTGTAACATTGGATGATTCTTCAAGCCTTAATAATCGCAGTGATGGCGTGGACATCCTCTCCTCGATTATGGGATTCTTATTGCTAATAGCACTCCGGCGTGGGAGTTTGTCTCATTAGATAATGAATAAAATCCTGTGAAAAATTATATCGTGTGTATGATGTCGAGGTCAACCAAACGGAAGGCTCAAAAATAGTCGAACCAAAATAAAGCTGGAATGTTTGGAAAGGCAAAGTGCAAGCTTTGCGGTGACGAGGTCCGCCTTGCATTGAAGCATTTGAGGGACAAACATGCGGAGATCTATAGCAGAGAAGTAGCAGGCAAGATGAAGATGTCTAGTGTTATGAAGAGGTACTTTGTTGACTAATGGGACATCTTGAAAAAATTATCAAGTGATCTTACTTTTGTTGAGGACGTGGTTCCGAATAATCCTAAAAAACTTCAGATATTTTGGTGGTTGAAACGGTATGTATATAATGCATTATTGCAAAAATTACATGCAATTGGGTAATTCTGAATCAGAAAATACTCATCGTGTTGCAGTACTTGACGATGAGTTATGCCAGCCAAAAAAATGTGGTCTAGAATGCATCATCTACTGCCCAGTAAACAAGACTGGTGGTGAATGTATTATCCAGCGCCCAGATAGTGGCAAAGCTCTGATATCTGAGGATCTATGTACAGGATGTGGCATCTGCATCAAGAAATGCCCTTTTGATGCCATAGTAATTGTCAATCTTGCAAAAGAGCTCTCTGAAGATAAAGTCCATCAGTATGGCGTTAATTCCTTTAGATTCTATCGCCTCCCTACTCCAAAGAAGGGTGCCGTTGTTGGCTTGGTTGGAAGAAATGGTATGGGTAAGTCTACAATTGTCAACATTTTGTCGGGTAATATGAAGCCCAACCTTGGCAAGTACGATCAAGAAATTTCATGGGATGAGATTCTGAAATATTATCAAGGCACTGAAATGAAATCCCATTTTGAAAAAATAGCAAATGGTGCAATGCGCGCTTCAATCAAACCGCAGCTAGTCTACCTCATACCAAAGGCATTCAAAGGGACGCCAAAGGAACTGTTGAAGAGATATGATGAACGCAAAGTAACTGACAAGCTAGTGCCGCAACTTGGTTTGCAGAACATTTTGGATCGCGATATTGCACAGCTGAGCGGTGGCGAACTCCAAAGACTTGCAGTGGCTATAGCTGCAGCAAAGGACGCTGAGTATTATTTCTTTGACGAGCCATCTTCCTATAACGATATCTATCAACGGCTTGCAGTTGCCAAAGTAATAAGAGATCTGGCGGAGCAGGGCAAGAATGTGATGGTTGTAGAGCACGATATGACGCTTCTTGACTACTTGTCAGATTATATCCATATTATTTATGGTGAGCCCGGAGCATATGGCATTGTTTCTGGCATGCAGAGCACAAAAGTGGGTATCAACAATTTCCTTGAAGGCTTCCTGCCTAATGAAAACGTGCGCTTTCGGGACAAGGCGTTCAGATTTGATATTACTTCTTCAAACGAAGATCTCCTTCTGGATATCCCAATTGCTAGTTATGGCGACTTGACCAAATCCTTTCACTCATTTAAACTCAATGTGTCGGCTGGCAAGATAAGAAGAGGTGAGATACTTGGAATAATTGGCGCTAATGCACTTGGCAAGACCACTTTTATGCGCATGTTGGCAGGCGTGGACAAGCCTGATTCGGGAAAAATAGACGTGGGTGCCACCATATCTTACAAGCCGCAATACCTGAACCAAGAGTATGATGGTGACGTACGATCACTGATGTATATGGCATATCTGAACCCCCTTGAAGGATCCGCTATAGAACAACAGATCATTATTCCCATGGGAGTAAAGAAACTTTACGAAAAGAATGTCAAGAACCTAAGTGGTGGGGAGCTTCAGAAGGTTGCAGTAGCAGCTTCACTGCTACGCCAAGCAGATATTTACGCGCTGGATGAGCCGTCTGCGTTTCTTGATGCAGAAGACAGGATAGCAGTAGCAAAGTTTCTCCAACGCTTCATAAGAGCCCAGGGTAAGTCTGCAATTGTCATTGATCATGATATACAATTAATCGATTTGGTGGCCGATAGTTTGGTGATATTTGAAGGACAGCCTGGCCTTCAAGGATATGCCACTGAGCCTATTAAAAAAGAGGAGGGTATGAACCGCTTTCTCAAGGAACTTTCAATTACCTATAGACGTGACGAAACAACGGGCAGGCCACGTGTCAACAAAGAGGGCGGCAGGCTCGACCGCGAACAGAAGGAATCTGGCAACTATTACTACATGAAGATTCAGTAAATGCCTCACATGCTGAAAAACATACTATCCAACATTCTATCGTCAGACGAAGTCTCGCAAGTATATTCTGCGTTTGACCAGATAGGTGATATCGTAATCATCAAGATACCCGACGATCTCATGCCAAAAAAGAATCTTATAGCTGATACGATACTCGCTCATGTTAAGACTGCAAAGGTAGTTTTTGCTCAGGTCTCGCCAGTAAAAGGCGATTATCGAGTGCGCAACTTGGAGTTTGTAGCAGGCGAGAACAGGACAATTACCGAGTACAAAGAGCATGGCTGTAGGTTCAGAGTGGATGTCGCCAAAACATACTTTTCACCCCGGCTCTCAACAGAGAGGCTCCGGATTGCAAACATGGTGAGTGAAGGTGAAATCATAGTCAATATGTTTGCAGGAGTAGGCACCTATTCAATCCTGATGGCAAGAGTGAACAAGACGTGCAAGGTCTATAGCATTGATTCGAATAATGTTGCTGCAGAATTATGTGAAGCAAATGCTAAGTTAAATAAGGTGCAGGACAGGGTTATCTCAATTCATGGCGATGCTGCGAAAGTAATAAAAGATAAGCTTGCAGGTCGTGCTGACAGAGTGCTTATGCCACTTCCTGAGAGAGCTAAAGATTTCATTGATTCTGCAGCACTTGCACTTAATAAAAAAGGTACAGTGCATTATTTCGTTCATATCAGAGCCGATAACAAAAAGACCAGTCAGGAGCTAGGATTGCAGGATACGCACAACGCTTTTGTAAAATACAACCATGCTGTGCAGCAGGTTAGAGTGGTAAGAGGAGTGGGCCCAAGAATGTATCAAATAGTGGCTGATGTTTCAGTGACAACTAGTTCTGCCTTTCCTCTTCACTTGGCGCAGTAAGCATTGTGTATCCTATCCACCCAAGTACAGCCAGAAGGATTGCTACTGCCCCTAAGGCCGTAAGCTGCAGAATGATCATACCCCATTCTGTTCCAAGTAGGAAATATGCGTAAGCGAAAAATGCTACGATAGAAACTAAAAGAAGGATGGCGCCGACTCCTTTGCTTCCCTTCCTTTTAACATTCATAGCGGAGAGGCATTTGCAGCATCTTAATAATCTTTTAAGTCAGTTCTAGCGCCATTAGGTAAGCGTCCTCACCGTCCCTGTAATAGGATCGCAACCTGGATTTTATCTCAAAACGCAATTTCTGATACATATTGATCGCGCTTGTATTGCTGACTCTTACCTCTAGATATATTTCGTCAGCTTTTCTATACATTACGCCGTTAATTCCTTCAAGCATCAGTGCCTTGCCAAGGCTCTTACCCCTGTGCTCTTCTAGCACTGCAACAGAAACAACATGGCCCTTCTTAACAAAGCCTAATTTGCGAAAGTTTGAAAACCCAAACTCGATCTTGCACATAATGTAGCCGACTATTTTGCCATCCAGCTCTGCAGCGATGAATGCCTCAGGAAGCTCTCGCAGAATCGCTTCAAAAAAATAGTCTGAATAGTGCTCTGGTAGAGTAGTCATGTTAATCTCTATTACCGCTTGGAGATCACTTGCTTCGCAGCGGCGTATAACATAGTCGCCTACTTTTCGTAGAGCTGTTTGCAAAGTAATAATTACAACAACAGAAACACATTATTTAACCTTACATGTCTACTGTGGGATAACAATATTTTAATTGGATTAAACCCAAAAGAAATTCCCCGTGGCTACCACCTTTCTGAATAGCGATTATTCTCGTGTAGTTCCAATAGTTTCATCATTATTTACATTAAAAGATACTCAATTGAACGTCAGAGAAGACTACATTGAGTTCTTGGTAGCTGATAATGACATCAAGGATAAGTTCCCTGTCTTGATCACGGAGCTGAGCAAGATCGGCATGGTTCCCACTGCCAGACGGCAGAAATATTTCTCAAGACTGATGCCTGCCCTGTCTTTCACAATAAGGCTCCAAATAGAGGACGGTATAGTTATTACCGTATTTAAGGTTCCAAAGCAAAAGATTAGAGCCAAAAGATCGGTGCCTTTGCCTCTCATATTCTTTGCTATAGCCGTCACATTTGTATTCTACGACGGTCTTATGCGCTCAGGCAGTATATTTGCAAAGACGTATGTGAGCGATCCTATCCTGCTTGCTGGAGCTTACACCATGTCGCTTATGGGCATACTGGGGATCCATGAGCTTGGACACATGATAGTTCTCAAACATTATAACATCAAGGCATCATGGCCATATTTTATACCTGGTGTTCCTGGATTTATACCGACATTTGGCGCCTTGATAACCCAGCAGAGCAATATGCCCAACAAAAATGTCATGTTTGACGTAGGTATTGCTGGACCAATTGCAGGGTTGATAATAACGGTAATTGTATCGATTTATGGTTCTACTATATCAACCCTCATACCTGTAGAGGAGTACCAGAGGCTATCTGAAGAAAACAGGCTGTTTTCATTCAATACTGGCTTGCTCATGATTGCTACACTCCATATGACCGATAAGGTAGTAGAGAACACGGTCCTAGTAATGTCTCCTCTTCTTTTCGCTGCCTGGATAGGATTTGCACTTACGTCCATCAATCTCATCCCTGCTTGGCAGCTTGATGGTGGGCATCTTGCTCGTGCCATGTTTGGAGAACGCTGGCACAGAATTATTACCTATACAGGCATAGGAGCGTTGTTCATTATGGGATTTTGGCCAATGGCAATATTAGTCCTGATACTTAGTCAGAGGATCCCTAGTAATGTTCCCCTAGATGATGTTACATCCTTATCTTCAACGCGCAAATTGTTCTTTTTCATAACCCTTGGGATCGCCATAGTAACTGCGCCCATCCCAAGCTCTATCCTGCCTTGGACTTGAGCAGGGTTATGTCTGCATTTGATAATACAAGTGTCCTGAAATTCTTGCCATGCTTTTCTTGGAGTTTTTGCAAGACATCTTTTGTGCCAGAATAGGGCGTAAAACCAAGTTTTGTCTTCGTATAATAATGGGGAAGAGTAGATACAAGTCCCATATCATATTTTACCCGCAGCTCTTCTATGAACAATAAATGTTCAAGGCCATCAATATAGGGGCTTAGGTGCAGCTGCTCTTGCTTGAGCCTACCTTCAATAGACATCTGAAGGGCTCCACCACCAATTCCTTCGCGAGCTTCTGCAAGGAGTATTGCGGTGCCACCCTCCTTAATGATGTGAATAGAGTTCCAAAGTGAGTTGAGTGCAGTGGCAAGCGTTGAATGTGAGCTGGGTTCATCGCTTGCACTTATTATGGCACATTTAACCAGCTCCGCCTCGATGGTCGAGATTGATTGAAGCTGCTCAATTGCCTTGTCAAACGCTTCCTTGATGCCTCCCGTATGTATGCCCCTCACATTGTCGCCGTCAGCCACCAATTCAATAGAAAATGCTGGTATACTCTCAACTGCAGAAGTAGCGACCTTGAGAGGATTGCCTTCAATTCCTGGTGCTGGTCTATTGTCTTTTCTTGCGTTGAATGCCTCTGCCATCTGGTCTGCAAGCAAATTACGCAGTAAAGCGGTCGGTGCACCTGAAAATCCAAACAACGGATCATATGCAGCACTTGAAACAATGACTGTATTTTGGAACTTAGCCATTCGGTCATTCAGTGACTGATAGTCGATGCGATTGACTGGAGTTGTTTCGATGTCCGCCAGGTTAGCGCGCAGGCTACTTGCGATCTTGTGTGGAACATCGATTGTGAAGCTTAACCCCTTTGTATGAGCTTCCTGTGCAAGCATCGTTATAGTTTTGGCAGCAGCCTTTGAGGCAGACAGTCCTAGAATGAGCATTTTATCAGTTATGGGTATACCGGATGTTATTGCTGTCTTGATATCCTCTTGGTCCAGTGACACCTGAAATGTGGAAGAGATTTGGTTTGCTATATTTTCAAACTTGATGTCGAGCACCACATCAGTAGTGCCATATTTCAGCCAAATCTCAGGCATAAAGTCCTTGTATTATGAAGGATTAAAATAAATCCTTTTTTTACATGTATGATGTGTCATTACCTCCCAAGGACTTCGTGTTTCAATTTGCATCCTTTCTACTCAAGAGCAACTCTATGAGGTTTGGAGTGTTCACTCTTGCAAGTGGCAAGCAGAGTGCTTACTACATCGACCTGCGAGTATTGCCTAGCTTTCCTGGATATTTTCGACTTGGAATACGTGCATTGAAAGACGTGGTGGCAGAAAAGGTAGGCCGATTTGACACATTTGCTTCGGTGCCAACCTCTGGGCTTGTTTTTGGCTCAGCCCTATCCTATGAAATGAACAAACCCTTCATTTATGTCAGAAAAGACCCTAAAACCTATGGCACTAATAAAACGATTGAAGGCTTCTTAGAGCCAGGTTCAAAAGTTGTCATTGTAGACGATGTCGCAACGACTGGTACTTCTCTTAGCAGCGCTGTCGAAATAGTACGGGCTAACGGTGGTATTGTGGAAGATGTGGTGGCGCTTGTAGACCGGCACGAGGGTGCGGAAGGCAAATTAAAAAAAATGGGAATAAAACTAAGCGCAGTGACAGGCATCAACGACATTGTAAACGCTCTGTATAATGCCGGCTTGATAGACGAAAATGCGCTGGAGTCGGTACTAAAACAAATGGTTACACAGGGAGAGTATGAAATAGATTAGCTAACCCTCATAGATCATTAGATTCTTCTCTTCCAAGAGTGTGTGTAGGTTATGCACCGCTCTGTACACTTCGCTTTCTTTCTTGGCACCTGTGCACACGAGCTTGCCAGATGCAAACAGAAGTATGACAGTCTTGGGATCTAACATCCTATGAATAAGACCAGGGAATTGCTCTGGTTCATACATACTCCTTGGCAGGACCCTTGCAGCAAGCTCTAAGTGGATCTTGCCTCCGAGGCTTGCCGATGCTACTATATTTTGAATCTCAATTTGGGGCTCATGCTCGAGAGGTATTCCTCCTTTTTTAAGCTTCAAAACAACGCTCTTGACAGCTTGAATTGCCATCTTTTCTGACTTGGCGCCTGTGCAGACCATCTTGCCAGAGCTGAATATCAAAGTTGCAGTCTTGGGTGATCTGAGCCTAAAAACCAAGCCGGGGAACTGATCAGGATGATACTCCACATCTGGAAATATTTGAGTAATAAGGTTGAGGTTGACAGTCTGGTTCACTGTAGCGGAAGCTACTACGTTCTCGATGCTTACAATTGGCTTGGTCTGCGGCATATGGGCCTTTATAAAGGCGCTATATATATACCTGCGTGGTAGAATTTTCAAGTAAAAAATACATGTAGTGAAGATGTGAAATTTTGAATTTTTAGCTTTAACTAGTTGTAAGTTTGCTATCTGTCTGTAACTATTCTCCGATTATCTTTATTAGTACTCGCTTTTGTCGCTGGCCGTCAAACTCGCCATAGAAAATCTGCTCCCATGGCCCGAAATCCAGCTTGCCTTTTGTTATCGCTGTTACTACCTCCCGTCCCATTATCTGTCTCTTTAGATGGGCATCTGCGTTATCCTCTCCTGTACGATTATGTAGGTAACTTTGCGGTGAATAAGGCGCAAGCTTCTCCAGCCATTTATCAAAATCATGGTGCAAACCGCTTTCGTCATCATTGATAAAGACACTGGCAGAGATGTGCATTGCGTTGACAAGACATAGGCCTTCTTTGATATCACTTTCTGTCACGATCCTTTCAACTTGTGGTGTGATATTGATAAATGCCCGCCTAGTTGGCGTGTTTAATATAAGGTATTCCGTCTTGGATCTCATGTCGGGGGTTTGTCAGAATTGTCTGCTGTAGCAGGTGCTGCGTCTTTGTTGTTGTTGTTATTGCTGCTACTGTTCTTTTTGCCAAGCCTGTTGAAGAACAAGATGGCAAGGATGATTGCAATTATTATATAGTTGACAGGTGGACTGATTACTTTTGTTATTACACCGATGCCGGGAATGACATAGATTACTTTGCCAATGTAATCGTCTTGTCTAATCGGATAGTCAGTACCTGGTATCGATGCAGGATTGGCGTCTCCTCGTGTTCTAACTATTCTTTCGCCATCTGCGTCCATATCAATATCAACGATACGGTGGACTATGACCCTGTCCCCACCCTCAGGCCTATTGAATACAATGATGTCACCTATCGTAAGGTCCTGCCAAGATCCGCCATCTCTTACGATAAGAACGTCATTGACTTTGAGCACAGGCTCCATGCTACCGCTTGAGACAACGTAAAACGGGTTAGCCCCAAACACGAAATAAATGCCGAGCCAGACTACAAGAACACCGATGCCAATGATTATAACATCCTTAACGGCAACGGGCAGTCTAGACTTATTCTTATCTAGCAATGGAGAAAGTAATCATGGCACTCGTTAGATAAACTTTTACACTCTAACGCATGTCAAATTCTTCCATTATCGACATACGAAGACGCGGCATCTCGGACATCATTATCGACAGTATGTCTATGATTTCGTCCTTATCTGGTTGCCTCCCATTCGTATTCTGAAACTGTGCGATAAAATTACCCATAACCATACCGGAGAGGAGCCCGTATGCAAAATCCTCTATGTTGCCCTGATTTGGCATCATCTTTCGCGCAAGTCCTATTGGCATTTTTGGATCGCGGGTTGCTGCCTTTATTAGCGACACCAGCTCCTTCCTATCGCTGTCTATCAGACCCATTCTGTAGGTATCTCTAGTATGTTTTGTTTAATAATGCTAACATTTTTTATTAGCTAATTGTTGTAGGTTGTTGAATGAGAAACAACGCCTGCTCTGTAGTTCTGTTGGAACTTGGTATGGCTGCATTTGACCCAGCCGGCAGTCTTGTAGTGGCCAAAAAATTCGATGATGCAATCAGGTCTTATAGGCTGCTTAAGAGCGGAGTGAATCTTGATGAAATAAGATGGTTTATTGAAAAATTGCGTTCATTTGAACCTGTATCAACAAATGATGCAAGCATTGTATCTGTATTGCGACAGGCTGGCTTGAATAGTCAGCTGATGCCTGAAGATCAGCAACAGTATATCCAAAACAGCAAGCCCACTCTTATAGTAAAGGCCGGCTTTGCCAACAATGAACAAGATGCAATGCAAGCGCTGCGAGAATTTGCCATAAACCTCTCCTCCTCTAGAGTAAAGGAGGCATCTGAGAAGCTCGATCTTCATATCATTCAGTCTATCAATGCACTAGATGAGCTTGACAAGATAATCAATACGGTGGGAGCAAGGATGAGAGAGTGGTACGGGCTCCACTTTCCAGAGCTTGACAACCTTGTCTCAAGTCTTGTAGTGTATGCTCAGATAGTAAGCAAAGCCGGTTTGAGAGAGAATATCGTTGTCGAAATTTTACAAAGTATTGGCTTGCCTGAGAAAAAGATTGAAGTTATACTTGATGCTGCAAAGCGCAGCAAAGGCGGAGACATAACGCTGGAAAACCTTGCAATTGTCAAGCGGCTTGCAGATGAAGTCATTGCACAATCGGACCTGCGCAGAGTGCTTGCGGACCACATTGAAGTTGCAATGGAAACCGTGGCTCCGAACGTCAAAGAATTGCTAACTGCTGCAGTTGGTGCAAGGATAATTTCAAAGGCCGGCAGTTTGGCTAGACTTGCAACATTACCTGCAAGCACAATCCAAATATTGGGTGCCGAAAAGGCGCTGTTCCGTGCACTTAAGACAGGTGCTAGGCCGCCGAAGCATGGATTATTGTTCCAGCATCCTCTAATCCACTCTGCGCCCAAGTGGCAGCGAGGCAAGATAGCAAGAGCAGTTGCGTCAAAGGTTGCAATAGCTGCAAGGATAGACCATTATCGCCACAACGGCAAGGATGACACCGTTTATAATAAGCTAAAAAGCCGTATTGATGAAATACGAGAGAAATACCGAGAGCCAATGCCTGAGAAGGAGCGGGATAGGAGATACAAGGAGCACATCCAGCGTCAGCGGCCATTTAGAAGAGGCGACCGCGATGTGACAAGAGATAAACACGATAAGAGAAAGAATAAGGACAGAAGAAAGAGATTTGGAAAGCGACGACACTATTAGATGGATTTCAATAAATGGCGAGAAAAACGCCGCCACCCTCAATCTCGTAAAGGGAAACACTGTATATGGAGAAAAGCTTGTAAAATATCAGAGTGAGGAATACAGAATTTGGGATCCTTTTAGAAGCAAGCTTGCAGCTGCCCTCAAAAAGGGAATAAAAGATATGCCAATAAAGAATGGTAGCAAAGTATTGTACCTCGGCGCGTCTACTGGGACAACTGTGAGCCATATATCTGATATCGTCGGGCTATCTGGAATAGTATTTGCAGTTGAACCGGCGACAAGAGTAGCAAGGGAACTTATTGAAAACGTCGCTTCAAAGCGCAAGAATGTCCTTCCTATACTTGAAGATGCACGGAAACCCCATTCTTACTTTGCAGTATTTGGCAAAATTGATGTCATCTACTGCGACATCGCCCAGCCTGACCAAACGGACATTGCGATAGCAAATTGCTCAATGTATTTAAAGACAGGAGGTATAATGCTGTTGGTAGTCAAGACAAGGAGCATCGATGTGACGATGGATCCGAGAGTAGTAGTGACACAGGAGGCAAGTAAGCTGAAAGAGCATGGTTTCCGAATAGATCAGATAATCAACCTTGAGCCCTTTGACAGAGATCATGCCATGATATATTCCCTCTATGAGCATTAGAGCTTGCACTGGGGCACCTCGCTAAGCATCATCCGAAGAGGCTTCCATGACTTTCTTGCGAACTCGGGAGCCGAGCCATTCTTGGATACCCAGTCTCGGATAAAACGCATTGTGCGCTGATCCGACGGATAGCCGCTGCCTATGCTTCCATAAATGCTACATATATGCTGGATTTCTTTATCCCTTGTTATTTTAGCAATTATCGATGCAGCAGAGACAACCATATTGATTACATCTGCATGATGCAGCGAGTATAATTTTGGTTTACATGTAAGGTGGCATTCCATGTACTCCCTGTACCTCTGCGGATTGATATCGCAGCAGTCAACATAGACTTCATCGGCTCCAATATTGTTTACCACACTGGCCATAGCCTTTGCTTCAAGCCTGTTAAGTCCCTTCAATGACACGCTTCCATCAACTTCGACAGGGTCTATCTTGTGGATGCAGACTGAGTCAATGACCTTCATTATCTCACCAAAAAGCCTAGCACGCGCTTTAGGGTTCAGAGCTTTCGAGTCTTTGACACCCATCTTGCGCAAAAGAACAATCTTTGACTCCCGTATGCTAATACCTGCAACAACAAGGGGTCCAACGATAGAGCCGCGACCTGCTTCGTCAACGCCACCAATAAGAATACTATCGTCATGCCATGGCAAATTGTCGGATGATATATACCAATTTGTGGGTATTTATATTCTTAGTTGATTCTAAAAAATAAATGCAATCATTTATGCTGTTATAAATAGCGCGTTATGGCAAGGCTGCAATATGTCAGAATTTGTTAGGACAATTGAGGGTAGAACGATACTTATGGTTCCAGAATCCTCGATTACCTCAAAAGTTCCTTCTAAGATACCTGCGTTCTTTAACCCTGTTGCCAAGCTTAATCGTGACCTATCGATATTGGCCTATGGTGCTTTTGCGACATCATCTAGAAAAAAAACATTTGCCGATTCATTCGCGGGCATTGGGGCACGCGGTCTTAGAGTTGCAGTGGAGGTCCCTGCAATAGAACAGGTTTACTGCAACGATATTAACAGTGTTGCAATAGAAGCTGCTAAAGAGGCTGCCACGCTTAATTCTGTAGGTGGCCGGTGCTATTTCTCAGTTGACGAAGTATGCAAATTCCTAGTAAACGGCGACAAGGAAGGTGATCGCTATTCTATGGTTGATTTAGATCCATTTGGCACTCCCGCTAGGTATATAGACTGTGTACTCCGGTCTGTGCTCGACGGCGGTCTTGTATCAATAACTGCGACAGATACTGCAGTCTTGTGGGGAGTTTACCCTAAAGTATGTCTGCGTCGTTACTATGGCCGGCCACTCAATAATGCCTATGGCAATGAAACCGCGATCAGGCTACTACTTTCACTCACTGCACTGACTGCCTCAAGGCTTGAACTTGCTATTCATCCCGTATTTGTACATGCCACAAAGCACTATCTTCGCGTTTATGCAAAGATATCTGTCAGCAGTAGCCAAGCAAATGACGTTTACAATAGCATAGGCTACGTGATGCACTGCTCATACTGCGGTCATCGTTTCAATACCAAAGAATGTGGAAAAGGTAAATGCGAGCTATGCAATACTGGCTTGGGTGTTGGAGGCCAGCTGTGGACTGGGTCGCTACATGACAAAGAATTTGTTAAGAAAATGTTGGAGCAAGACCCTGATAGACAGTGCAAAAAGGTGCTTGAAACGGCAGCGGAAGAAACAAGTGAAATACCGTATTATTTCCGAGCTGATGAAATTTCATCAAAGCTCAAATCAAACACACTATCAGTTGACAGAATAATCGAAAAACTACGCGCCGCCGGCTTTGTAGCCTCAAAGACTGCATTGAATACCAGTGCATTCAAGACAAATGCAAGGATAGACTCGGTTCTTGATGTCCTGAGCTAGATAGGCATAGCATTTACCGAGCTGTCTACATAGCCTTGCCACTCTTGTTTTAGTGCATCTAGTTTAAGATTAGAATCCTGCGTTACATTATTCTCCACGATTATCGTTTGCATTGTGTCAAGGTATTTTAGAAAGCTGTCAAGTGCCTGAATGTAGAAGTCATAACTTTGTTGCCACTCTTGAGCCGGCGAGGCACTATCAAGCTGCTGTCGCATATTCTGTACGTCAGACCGATCGCGACTTACCTGGCTCAGCATGTCGCCAGCGGTTACTTCTCCACTTTTCCATTGCTCAAAGTTTGATTCAATGTTGGTTGCCCGAGTCTGATGCCGAGAATACACGTCGGAAATGTTCCCATTATCGTCAGGGGGGAGATCAATCATGCTACTAGGGCTGCTCTGCGGTATGATCCATATTAGAAAACTCGATCCAACTATTGCTGCTGTAATGATCGCTGTTATGGCTATGCCCTTCTTACTGGCCAAACATCATAACTCTAGTCTCCTATAATAAAAAGGATATCAACATATACCTAATTATCTCAGAAATCGTGAATATGAGTTCAGGTCAACAGACGCCATCGCACATGGGTAAGATAAACTATCACAAGAACCTGACTCCTGATCTCGCAATATTCAGAATGCAGCCCGCAGATGGAAAATCTGTGCCTGACTTTAAAGCTGGCCAATTTGTTGCACTTGGACTGAAACTAGATAGTAATCAGAATATAACCTATAGACCATTCTCACTGTCGTCACCTCCTGAAGAAAAGAGGTACTTTGAGTTTTACATCAAGTCTGCATCAGAATATGTAATGAGCAAATTTACAAGCACTCTTTTCAAAATGTTTGAAGACGATCTCATTTACTGGCGCAACCCTGCTGGCTCGTTCACCATCGAGGACAAGAAGGCCGATGGGACACCAGACACAAGACGACTGGTATTAGTTGCATCTGGAACTGGTCTTGCGCCTTTTATCAGCTATATTCTACATTTAAAAAACATTAAGTCAAAAAGAGAAATAGTATTGCTTCATGGAGCAAAATATGTACAGGAGCTTGGTTACTATGATTTACTTAAGAGTATATCTGCAAGCGATTCGAATTTCAAATACTTGACGACTGTCAGTAGACCTGACCATGAACTCTCACGTGACTGGAGGGGGGATGTAGGTAGAGTGGAGACTTTGCTTGTGGACAAAGACAATTGCAAATCTCAACTTGAAAAAGCAGTTGGTGAAAAAGTTACCCCCGAAAACTCTTTCTTTCATATATGTGGGTACGCTGGGACCATCAATGCAGTCATTTCGATCCTGAGTCCCCTTGGGTTTGTCACCAACCGCCAGAAACGCGAGGATGGATCATTTGATATTAAGATTGAAACCTACATGTGAAACTAGCAAAACCCTCATTACGTTGTACTACTAATTAGCGATAGTTGTCATATTATGCAGCCAGAACTATGCGCTACCAAGGATCAATGATGGTCGATATCTGCGATATCGACTTAATTGGGACAAAACTGGAGCAAGATGGACTTGTAGTTCATCTTACAAAGGAATATTATCAACAGGAAGTAATTGAGCAGACATATGCGCGGCAGCTTCTTCAGAAATGCGATATTGCAAACCTTGTAGGCAATAGCATAATAAAGCAGGCAATTGAGATGAAGCTGGCAAAAGAAGTCAGTATAAAGAAAATTGCTGGTGTGCCTTTTCTCATGATTTATAAATTCCAGCACTGAAGGAAAAATTCTCTCATAAAATCCACTCACCTAAAGATATTCTACTGCTAGAGGGTAGGTTTTAATTATTGCTTTATTTGTTTAATGAATTTTTTTGTTTTCTGTGCCCTTCGATTTCCTATTCGCCTTCTATTGTCTGCCTATTTATTTAAAAGAGTCTTCAATTGTACCTGACTTTGCCATCGTGATTTTTCTATCCTCGGCAGAATTTCCAGTAACCATTAATGAGAATGAAGAATACAACTCCATGTTACCCTGGTGTCACGCCTACTTCGAATAATAATTCACCTTTCTGGCATTACACATATAACAAAAGAGCACCAATTTTTGTATGTTGTCCCAAGAGGAGCCTGACGAGCAGCTACCTAGAGAAGAACAGCTACCTAGAGAAGAAAAGCACAAATCTGCAGAACGAGCTGATAGATGGCTCTCAAAATATGAACGCAAGAGTAAATTCCTAAACAAGATGTCTGAAGATTATGATGTTTTTGATAATGTATTTGATGTGCCCACTCTCATGACGATAAACGAACTGAGGAGCGATGGAATTTTACAGTATATCAAGAGCTCACTTGCTGCTGGTAAAGAGTCTAAAGTATACCTTGCAATTGCACCAGATGGATCACTTCTAACAGTCAAAATATATCTAACAGTAAGCGCTGAGTTCAAAAAGCGAATGCAATACATTGCCGGCGATCCTAGGTTCTCTGACTTAAAGCGTGGTTCTCGCAGCCTTATAATGACGTGGGCTCGAAAAGAGTTCAAGAACATGCATACAGCGCATGCCGTCGGAGTAAGAGTACCTTTACCGATAGCCGTTAAGAAGAATGTGGTTGTAATGGAGTTTATAGGCGACAGTGAAGGTAATCCTACGCCCGCACTAATACATGCAGAAGAAATAACATTGAATGACTATCAGCAGGTTATCGAACAGATGACGATGCTGTACCAAAAGGCTAAATTGGTGCATGCTGACTTGTCAGAATACAATATTTTCAAGACGGACCATGGCATCATGCTGTTTGACTTTGGATCTGCGGTTGATCTCCAACATCCAAATTCCAAACAATTTTTATTGCGTGATGTTATGAATATAAACAGGTTCTTTGAAAAACGAGGGATTAAGGTCGTCAACACTGCTAAAGTAATAGAAGAAATTAGAGGTGACACAAAATAATGAGCTTTCAACATGCGGTTAAGATCCCAAAGGAGAGAATAGGTGTTTTGATTGGCAAAGGTGGAAAAGTAAAGCACCAAATTGAAGAAAGATGTGGCGTCAAAATCGAGATCGACAGTGAGAGTGGAGATACTATGATTATAGGCAATAGTTCTGCTGATCGTCTGGAAGCTTTTCGAGCGGTCGAAGTGATAACCGCCATTTCAAGAGGCTTCTCGCCCCAGCGAGCTTATCTTCTCTTTGAGGACGAGGAGTTAATATTTCAACAGATCGACTTACATGACTATGCTGGCAAGTCTCCAAACGCCCTTGAGCGTATCAAGGGCAGGATAATTGGTGAGGGAGGTAAGGCTCGCCGAATGATTGAAGAGCTTAGTGGCTCTTATGTATCAGTTTATGGCCATACTGTATCCCTTATTGGGGACTTTAGGGAGATCAAGCTTACAACTGAAGCAATCGCCATGCTTGCCAAGGGTAGCATGCACAAAACCGTATACAATATGTTGCAAGGTGCAAAGAGGAAAGACAAGCTGGACAAGATGCGCCTGTGGGAAAAAAATCCTGAAGAAATTACATCCTCTGATTAATGCAAAGATGGTGAAACTATAAATCAACGATAGTTTGCACCCCTTTTTGTATCGAGCTATAACTGCCTATCTATTATTTTTACCACTCCTGATATCAAGTTAACTAGTGTTATAAGATTGTGAATTCTTATTCTCTTCTTTTCGTATTTCTTTCTGGTAGCCTTCCCCCCATCGTTTGAAAAGACTATGCTCGATATTGAATTGATCAAGCACCTTTCCTACTAGATGGTTTATCAGATCATCCATTGTCTTTGGCCTGTGGTAGAATCCTGGCATAGCAGGCAGAATTACCGCACTGGTACTAGCAAGTTTGGTCATATTTTTTAGATGTATCTTTGACAGCGGAGTCTCCCTAGGAACTAGAACAAGTTTGCGCTGTTCCTTTATGCAAACACCTGCCGCTCTTGAGACCAAACTGTCGTCAAGGGCATTTGCAATACTGGCTAGTGTTTTAGTGCTGCATGGAATAACGATCATGCCCTCAACTTTGAATGAGCCACTTGAAACAGGTGCGGCCATATTGTCATCTTCGTAAGACCTCGTTGCAAGGGATTTAACATAGTCAAGTGTGCTGTCAGTTTCTATCTTTATGTTCTTGGCACCCCATTCTGTGATAATAAGGTGTGTTTCAATTTTTAGCCCCTTCAGAACCTCTAGTATCCTTATACCGTAAATGACACCTGAAGCACCAGTAATCGCGATGATAAGTCGCAAGCAGCTGTGTGATTGTCTTGCTTGCTATTTAATGATGCCTGCAAGCATTTAATAATGAAACAAAATTGCCTACTAAATAGGCGTTGCTGACGGTCTTTGGCACGGTTGCACTAGACACAACTCGTACTCCTTTTCGGACAGAGACCCGAATATTAGGTGGTGCTGCCACATTTGCCTCTGTTTCTTCCAGCATGTTTATCCCCACCTCGATAGTAGCGGCAGTAGGGTCAGACATGCCCTCTGAACATATAAGAGCACTTAGCTCAAAGGGTATAGATACAAAGGGTGTAATCACAATACCTGATGGTAAGACATTTCATTATGATTCTTCATTTGATTATGATCTATCAAACAGGACTACTAATAAAACTGAGCTTGGAGTGATAGCCGGCTTTGATCCTGTGATCCCTGAAGATTATATTAATTCTGATTACGTATATCTTGCAAACAATGACCCAGTACAAAACATCAAGATCCTGCGGCATTTTCAGAAACCCCGGCTTGTAGTTTGTGATACTATAGAGTTCTGGATAAATGGGAGCCGTGACGACGTAATCAAAATGATAGAGATGACAGATGGAGTAGTGATAAATGACAATGAGGCTAGACTCTTGTGCAAGGAGCCTAACCTTGCAAAATGCGCCAAGAAGATAATGTCATGGGGTTCAAAATTTACAATTATCAAAAAGGGTGAGAACGGTGCTATTCTCTTTACTAAAGATGGGCTAGTGTTTCCAGCATCTGCATTTTTTCTCGACGAAATAGTCGACCCAACTGGAGCTGGCGACTCCTTTGCAGGTGGCTTTCTCGGTCATGTAGCTCGCAGGGGTATAACGGACTTTACCACAATGAAGGAGGCAGTGATCTACGGTAATGTAATGGGTTCATTTGCTGTCGAAGACTTTGGTGTCAAGCGCCTTCTATCCATAACAAAGGATGATGTTGAGGACCGATATGAAAAATATTGCAATCTGGTGCAATTCTGACCTCTCGTTTTTATACACAAATTTTTGCCTGTTACTACCTTAATGAGGCTCATTTAATTTCAGGCATACTTTGCTTATTTGGGTATGACAGAGGTTCCTTAATTTGGAGTTGTGACATCTCAAATGCAAACTTCTCTAGAAAGGCCACTGCTTGAAGGTCCATATTCAGTCTGTACATGCTTGTTTTACCAATTTTTCTGCTGATGTAAATTAGCTGGTTTTTTTCAAGGTATGGTAGTTCTCGAAAAATCGTTCTAAATGATAGTCCCGTTTTTTTCGCTATCTCTCCAGGCGAGTAATCAAATTCTTTGTGGTCGAGGAAAAAGTCCAAAATTTGAGAAACAGCCCGTGAAGAAAACACCTTGGAAAGTGCTCCCTCATAGTCTGGACCTGCGTCAATTTCACCTGTAGACACGATGTTATTTGAATATGGACATATTTGTTCCTTGCTGTTGCAAAGAATACTCTTTGGTCATATCAAATAGTCCCAGTTGTCCCGATAAAAAGATTAATAACGCAATTGCTCAAGTATTGTTGTGAATACCTTTGAAGTTGCTGTCCTCCGTATTCTTATCAAGAGACAGCAGCAACCACTGAAATTGTCTGTTCTGGTCAGTGGTTTTCCTGATGACTATGAGGATAGTGTTCTTTCTGCAATCTCTAACTTGAGGCTTCAGGAATATATTGTGTTAGATGATTACCAGCCCAATGGATACGTATCCATCAATAGAGAGCGGCGAAAAGAAATCCTGCAGATTGTCGATTCCGATATATATTCACACACTCCAAAAAGCCCGCCTATAAAAGACGGTCATAGTGACATGGACCTTAAGGAGAAAGAAAGAAATTTTGGTCAGATTATTGCAAAGTATCCTATCTCGCAGGCAATAAGAGCCCTTGCCCTTTCTTCTTTGCTAATTGTTGGACTCGTTATCGCTCTGGGAAGTAGTGTGTCTACAACAAGCCCAGACACAGAATCTGTCGCCTACCATCAATATATCCCACATAAGAAGTGGACTGGTGCTTACGGAATATATGATCCTGATAGTATAGATAATCGCGCCCCATCATCCTTGACTGCTTCTGCATCTTTCGTGTCTCTAAAAGACTGTAATCAGAAACCATCACAACAAACGTAGTAATCTGTGCATTAATACGTGGGGCCAGGTGATGAAATATTATTTTAATATGCGTTATGTCTAGATTAAAATGGCATTTTTTTCTCTCATTTAGAGTGTTAATAAGTCACAAATATAGCAAGCTAAATTGACATTTAAGTCAACACATAAATATATGAAAGCCTCATAATAAGACCATGAAGAACCTGCAATTTATTGTGCTTAGTGGCATAACGCTAATACTAGCAGGCATGTTTGCCACCATGTCGCTGCACGAAATAATGGCCCAAGAAACAAACAGTACTGCACAATCTCCCCAAATGAGAACAGAAATTCCACAACTAAATGGTTCTGTAAATATAGATCAGCAATCAAACCAATTGATACGGGACAATATCCAAGTGCCTTTTGCTACTGCATTAGAAGCTGCTCAGTCAGAAGTTGGAAATGGGACTGCAATTTCAGGCCACCTAGGAGTCGTACAAGGATATCTAGTTTACATCGTTAAAGTTGCAAACTTTGACACTGAAACAAGCCGTACTGTAATAGTGGATGCAGGAAATGGTGCAGTATTGCATAGCTCTGGAGACATGCCATTATACTTTGGCGCAGGTGGTCCTGGATGCGGATTTGGCGGTGGCGGCGGACATCATCACAAGGGTTTTGGCAATCATGGGGGAAATTATGACAGAGGCATGACAACGGATAGTGGTAATAGCGGCGGTGGCGGCGGCGGCCAATCTAGTAGTAGCGGAGTGGTTGCATCACCTGCCATAGGTGTATGATAGTTACGACACTTATTACATGTCTTTCTTTTTTCTGTTGGCGAGGAATATAGCACCATTGATCCATAGGCTCTAGCCAGTTTTTGATAGATCATGATGACATTGGTTTGCTTGGGAAAATTTCGACTACGACAAAAATGGTCAATAAAGAGTCCCATCATAATGTATACTTAGAAACACAAATTGGTCTTTGAGACTCTGCCTACAGGATATGAACTACGGTTCTTAGCGGACATTGGCATTGCACTTGCTGCAGGCTTTGCAATTGGCGCAGAAAGAGAATCAAGAGGCAAGCCTGCTGGAATCAGCACACACTGTCTTGTTATCGGTGGTACTGCAATATTCACATTCCTCTCGTCAGTGGTAGATCCTAACTCTACATCGAGAATTGCAGCTCAGATAGTTTCAGGTATCGGCTTTCTTGGGGCTGGGATCATTCTCAAGAGTGAGATCGATAAGAAAATTACAAATCTGACTACTGCAGCAGCTATATGGTTTGCAGCCTCAATAGGAATGGCTATCGGCTACGAATACTATTTCATGGCAGCTGTAGCTACTGCATTTGCTGTTGGAGTGCCAAGAATACCGCATATCTCAAAGCTGATAAAGAAAGGAGAAGAAGATTAGCGCAACCAGATCTTTGGCTTCCTCTACTTATCCTAATACGATATAATAATAATAATAATGATAGTGTTTCAATAGAAAGTTCGTAAGGTTGTATGGCTAAATCGATCTTTACTTAGACCTATCTTCTTTTTGCCAAAGTCTAATCACTTCCAAGCAAGCAGTTTAGAACAATAGGGAATTAATAGGTGTTATGCAGGCTTATCTTATCAAACATGGCCTGCATTTTTTGAAGAAGTATATACTCAAATCGGTGAATTAGAAAGAATGTAATATGACAATCAACTCATCGAATATGGAGCAAGTCATCACTTCAGAACTTAAGCTAAGCGAAGATGAAGCCAAGGTTTACATCGCTATTGTGAAAACAGGCAAAATGGA